>CAMWLJ010000001.1 GCA_947175055.1 uncultured Lachnospiraceae bacterium
AAAAAATGTTAAAAATCCAGTATTTTCAATGGTTTGATCCGCTCTCAGCTTCAATCTGTGTATAATTATTTTGGGAGATTAAGTGGTAATGCTGTTATTAGTGACAGCCTATTTACAAAGTATCTCCGTAAACATGGTATAACTGTAAATAAATATCATAGAAGCCTGGATCTCATAATGATGAAATTTGATTGGGGAGTAGATGAGGATGATTCTGGTAAAGAAGAACCAAAGGCGTCCATGACAACACAGGAGTTACGGGATTTTTACTATGAAAATGATGCTATTGTGGTATGGAAGACATATGATTCAAAAACGGGAAAAGAAATAAAGGCCAAAGAAAAGACTTTAACCTATAGAATGCTTTTAAGAAGCCCAGGAAAGGCCAAAGAAGGGCATTGTCTTTTTATCAAAAAAGAGTTCCATAAGAAAGTTTTTAACTATCTTACAATGGGGTTATGGAATAAGATGCCAAATATGAAAGGAGCAAAGATAGTTGAAATGTCTGCTTATGCGCCGCTTATTACCGCAACAGCAATAGATTATATTCAGATTCCTATGGAGAATATTTTTGTGTTAGAGGATCAAAAAAGTTCCTGTTATAAAAAGGCGATCACTGTAAAGGCCAAAGAAGTTGAGCATACCAGAAAAGTAAAGGATTATTCAGCGTTTGAGGAATATGTTAATCAATATGGATTGACATTTTATAAGAAAACAGAAAAGGAAAATCCAGAATTAAAATATGTGGAGAGAAGCAAAAAAGTTTTAGCGGAATATGGGATTGATGCGGATTTATGTCCTGAAAAGAATGTTACATATTATAAAAAGGAATGTTGCTGCGACAGAACAAATGAGTTATCGGAAATCACAAATACTCTATGGGATGGTATGGGTATAATTTCAGATGAAATTTTTCCAGAGAATATGGAAGGATTCATATATTGTAGAAGTCACTTTTTTAAGTCATGTTTATTCCGGGGGAATATCCAGGAATACTTCAGGGACTATTATGGTGATGATTATGATACAGCATATGAAACGGATATGACAGGGAGAAGGATGAAAGTAACAGATATCAAAGTAATCGTTACAGAAAATTCGCTGAAATGGATAAAATTTCTTGAATTAATGAGTAAGAGCGGAACTATGGAAGATGGTTTTAAATATTATAGTAAGATTATGAAAAAAGATGGTGAAATGTTTGCAATTGTAAAGACTTCCCATAGAAGCAAATATGATGAGTTACAAAGAAGTTCTTTCCAAATGAACAACACATTACTCACTACAGACAAAAACATTTTAAAAGGAATTGCGGTTCCAAGCATAGGGTATTGTAATAAGCTGAAAACGGATGATGAAGCATTCCTGAAATATTTAAAGGTGACTGGTTCAGCAAGGTACAGTATAAATAATGTTCTGATTGACCTGTACAGACTGAATGATGAATTCAGATATATGGAATGGTTCAAAAATAAAAGGAAGGCAAAGATTAATGAACTAAAAGACCAGAGATTAAAGCTTGGGAAATTATTTCAGTATGGGGATAACTTGACGATATGTGGGAATCCGGTTGCAATGTTAATGGCAGTAACAGGACAAAACTATCAGGATGAAAATTGTTTTATCCAGATAGAAGATAGGATTCAGTGTTGTACAAGCAGATTTGCAGAGGGAGAAAGGCTTGCAGGATTCCGCTCACCACATAATAGTCCTAATAATATCGTGTATTTAGAGAACGTACATCCTGAAAGGATCAAGAAATATTTTTCTAAGCTGGGCGATAATGTCATTATTATTAACGGGATTGGAACTGATGTACAGAGCCGTTTGAATGGGCAAGACTTAGATACAGATTCAATTTATACTACAAACCAGAAAAATATTGTTGAACTGGCGAAGAAAGCATACAAAGAATGCCCAACGATTATCAATGATATAAGGTATGGGATAAACGAATATGATAAAACTATGAAGTCATATTCAAAAATGGATTCAAATATTTCTGCAGCGCAATATAGTATTGGTTCCGCAAGCAATATGGCACAGTTGGCTTTAAGCTATTGGTTTGATGGTGGATGTGAGGATAAAGAATTGGAGGATGTTTTTATAATATGCAGTGTGTTAGCGCAAGTGGCGATTGATTCATGTAAAAGAAGTTTTGAAATAAAAGTGGGAAGTGAATTAGCAAGGATTGAGAAGATGCAGTGCATGGAACATGATCCAAGATATCCTGTTTTTTATGCTGATGTACAGAAATATAACAATAAGAGGAAAAAGGATAATAAGCTGGAGATCAAAAAGAGTGATGTTGGCTTCTTTAATTGCCCAATGGATTTGCTTTATCAAATCATTGAAGATGGGATAATTGACCTCAGAAAGCATAAGGAACTGAACATTAAAACATATAGGGAAGGCGAATATGGCGTAAAATCTATTTTCGAGTACAAAGCAGATAAAGTTAATGTAGACCGAAAGCAATATAAAAAGGTGGTTGATATAGTAAAGGAATATGATATGCGGATAAGTAGTTTAAATAGGGAAGGAAACACTAATCATAATGAGCGGCTTAATGAGTTTGAGGTCTGTATGGATAAATTGAAAAATCTTACTATTAATAACAATACTATGTATACATTGATTGCATATGCGTTTAAGCCCGGAAATGAGGATATGAGAGATAGCATGTTAACAGTTTTATATGATAAGAATAAAAAGGCGTTCTTGAATTGCTTCAAAAAAAACTGAAAAAAGTCCACAAAAAGGGGCTGAAAGTACTGATTTTACGGGCGTTCTTATGATTGGCTATGAAGGGAGGCGAGAACAGATCGTAAGCTAAGTAGGGTCTCTCTCAAAATATGTAGTGAATATCATACTATCGGTATTGGCGGTGTCTGGCATTATGGAAAATCCAGATCATAGAAAGCTGCCAATGCTACGCTCATAACTGCATTATGCAGTTGACATAAATTCTTCCAAATGCACTACTTCTCCAACTATTCAGTTTTTTAGTCGGTATAAACCTCAAAACTTATATCGGCATTATCCAGAACTCCACAATCTGGATGTACCACAATAACAATGCAAAATCCTGCATATGCAGGTCATCCGGTGACAGGACTCCACAACCTGTTACTGGATGTTATTATAAAATTTTTTATTCACTATTACATAAACGAATAGCAACAGATAAGGAAAGGGGTGAAAACAGTGGACTTAAAAGAAAAGGTGAAATCTTTTTTAAACGATACGGGAGCTACAGTTACAGCTTTCTGTAAAAGGATAGAAATAAGTCCTACTTATTATTATAAGTGGATAAATAACAATGTTGAATTTTCAGATCAACTTATCAGTCGTATCAATAATTTTCTAAATGAAGTCTACGCAAAGTAGGCGTAAGTAGTAAATCATTTGTAGAGTAACCGTCAATCAAACACATATAAAATTCAAATCAAAATCTAATAACATCCAATGCGGCATAAAATCAAAGTCGTAAAATCAAATAGAAGACAATTACAACTGAATAACGTGAAAACTGAATAGAGAAATAAGAACTACGGAGGAAACAATTACGGAGAAGAAACAAGTAACGATTAGGGCAGATACAGAGGAAGAGACCGAACATATTTTCTGATTTTGCTATGATTCTATTGTGGAGATGGAATTGGGGTGGTATAATTTAGAAGTAGAGAAGAAGTAGGAAAGTTGAGGGGTGGTTATGGGTAAGAAGATCATATGTGAATCGTGCGGAACTATTTTTCCATTTGAAAAAGCAAAAGATTTTACTGTATGTCCAGTTTGTAATGTGTCTTTTGATGATGGAGAAGAGACAGATGCTTCTGCCCATGATGACACACTTAAGACTAAAGACGAGCATTCAGATTGTATTACTTGGTATTATTATGGATATAAAAGCGATAATGGTAAGACTGCTACTTTAAGAGATAAGGCTATTGACTTAACACAGTATGGAGATACATTTTTCCTTATAAAAGAATTCAAAGCACCACCAAGAGATTCGAATGGGAGTTCTGATAAAGCAAAAGAAATTCTTAGAAAATACATTCCAGATGCGTTTTCAGAATCAAAGGGAAAAGAAACATCCGTTAGTTGCCCTTGGTGTGGGAGTACTGAATATACATTGTTAAATAGAGGTTATTCTATCTGGACTGGATTTTTAGGCAGTGGAAAAGTAAAAAGAGTATGCAATCGGTGTAAAAAGGAATTTTGATCATAAGAAAATTTAATATTGAACAAGGATTTAAGGGAGATTATTTTCGTAGTCTCTCTTTTATTATGCAAAAAAATGTAGAAAAGGAAATGAAAGAATGGACGAACATATTTTCTGATTGTATCATGATCCTATTGTGGAGATAGAATTGCGGTGGTATAATTATGAGGTAGAGAAGAAGCGATATTTAGAGTGAAGATTTATGAGGGATAAGGTATGATTAAGCTGTATGAATTTGAAAGACATGCGACAAGCAAAAATGAAGCCCTAATTCGTGCCAGCGATTATACTGGTTTTAATAAAGAAGATTTTAAATGCGAGGTAGTGAAGGAACCTAAAAGAGTCGGTTTATTTAAAAAAGAAGACGGACTTTATAATTGCTGGTATGAATATGAAGGCATGGATGCCGATAAAGAACTTAGAATTGTTGATGCGCATTTGTATGCTGATACCAAACAGAAAAGAATACTTGTTCTTAGGTATGGTTTTAAATCATATGAAATTGATTATTCTGACATGATAGATTATGAAATAGTGATAAGTTCCAGTGTCAGTACCAGAACCCGTACTATAAGTAATAAAAACAATGCACTCAAAGGTGCAATCTTGTATGGGACAACAGGGGCGATTATCGGTGCGGCTAATTCAGAAACAATAACGGAAACTTCAACTTCCGAACTTGCAGAATTAATTATACGGTTAAAATTTGAGAATAAAAAACCTTTTGAGATTATAACTAGCGATCATAAATTTAATACGCAAAATGAGAAATGGCGGGATATTTTAGACCAGAGCAAATTAGTAGATGAATTTTTCAGGGAATTATTAGAAAACAAATGACGAAAACTTAATAATGAAATAATGAAAGACAGTCTTCGGGCTGTCTTTTTGAATGCACAAAAATATATTTTTAAGGAGCACATAGCATGGATGAAAATAATTTTATACTTGATTTAATTGCCTCCCTGCGAGGTAAAGAATCACGAGAAAAAGTCAAAGAGGATATAAAAAACTTTTTAAGTGATTTAAAAATTCCTTTGATTGGCACTCTAAGCCCAAAGACACAGTCACAGTTGAAGAAGGATCTTTCTTCAATGGATGGTACAGTAAATATATCGGGAAAAGTTAGTAATAAGAGTGTTTCCACGTCATTACAACAAGCAACGGTACAAGCACAGAAACAGGCAAATACGAAGCCTGTTGAAGTAGGAGTTGATTTCTCTGTAAAAAAGACAAACTTGTGAATGATATTAAGCTACTTGCACAGCAGAACAGCAAGCTGTTTAAAGACACTGATATGTCCATTAAGTACAATTCACTATTGGATAATGCTGAAATGGCAAGGAACAGCGTAGAACTGAGTTCGTTGCGTACGCAATTAGGATCTCTGAGATCGGAACTTAAGGTAACTGGAAATGCTGGGCTTACATTTGGAGATTCCTTGAAGAAAAGTCTGTCTAAAGTAATGGAGTTATTTGGTAATTTTAACGTCGTCATGCAATTCAAACAGCAATTAAAGAATGCATGGATAGAAGCACGGGAGTTAGATAAGTCCTTAACAGATTTGTCACGTGTAAATGAAGGTATCACTAGAAGCGGATTTCCTGATTATCTGGACAGGGTTATTGATAAAACAAAGCAGTTATCGGTTGCAGTAAAAGATTACATAGATTCTGTCACAACGTTTTCAAGGGCAGGATATAATCTTGCTGATTCTGAAATTTTGGCAGATGCTGCGGTACAGCTTGAGAAGGTAGGCGACATGTCTGCAGTAGATGCTTCAAAGGCACTTCTGGCTGGTTTACAGGGATATTCTGAAATTGATGGTTACGGCATGGATCAGCTTACAGAGAAAGCGCAAGCATTGAACGATAAGATTGACAAAATCGGAAATACGGCAAGTATTTCACAAAAAGAAGTTGCTCAAGGCATTCAGACAGTTGGATCAGTAATGAGTGATGCAAATACATCAGTTGATGAATTCATTGCATTACTTGGTGCAGGGAACAGAGCTGTACAGGATTCCGACAAAGTGGCATTGGCAATCCGCACATCTGCATTAAGGATTCGTGGTTGCACAGCGGATCTTCAGGAGATGGGAGAAGAAACGGACAGCGTTGTGGAATCCACATCAAAACTAGCAGAAAAAATCAAAGGCCTTACGAATATTAATGGTAGCGGTGGTGTAAAAATTCTTGAAACGGATGGAGAGACTTTCCGTAGTATCTTTGATATTTATAATGATATATCAAAAGTATATGATAAAATGTCTGATAAAGATGCCAGCGCATTGCTTGACCTTATTGCAGGGAAAAATAGAAGTAATCAGATTTCTGCAATTTTACAGAATATGTCAGAAGCAAATACATTGTTAGAAAGTTCATTGAATGCGGCAGGAACAGCCAGTGAAGAGTATCAGATATATTTGAACAGTGCGGAAGCTGCTTCTGAAAGATTTGGCGTGGCCATGACGGAATCCTATAATAGCATTATAAACGGGGAAACTGTAAAGGGACTGACCAATGCAGGTACGGCGGTACTGGATTTTGCTAATTCTTGGAATGTCCTTGAAGGAACAGCCAGAGGATTCTTAACGTTAGGGATTCTGAAAGGTATCACTACTCTTACAATAGCGATTAAAAATAGTTCGTTGCAGATTTCAAATTATGGGAAAGCTCTTAATGCTGTAAAAGATATAAGTATTTATGCTCAAGGAACAGAGAAATATACTAATGCAATGAATGCTTTAAAGTCTTCATGTATCAATCTAACAGATGCACAACTTAAGCAAGTTCTTGCCAACAGGAATCTGGAGAAATCGCAGTTAATTGAGATTTTACAGTTAGATGAATTAAAAAAAGAACAGACACAAGCAAGGCTAGCCCAGCTTGGACTGATCCAGACAACAGAGACACAGACAGTTGCACAAGGAGCGGCAACGGCAAGTACATTTTCTCTAAAAGCGGCAATGACAGGACTTGGAGCAAGTATAAAGGCTGCATGGATGGCAAACCCCATTGGCATAACAATTATGGGTATAAGTACAGCAATTGGTGTTGCAACGTCCGCTATGTCAAAGTACAAACAACAGTTAGAAGAAACACGCCAGAAAAATATAGAATCAGCAACAACGGCATCAGAAAATGCAGACAAGCTAAAAGATTTATATTCAGAATACAACCGCCTTGCATCCATACAGGATAGGACTACTTCCGAGGAAGAAGCATTTAAAGCAGCGGTAGAGAATATCACGGTTGCGTTAGGCGATAAGGCAGGAGTGTTGAAAAATCTTACAGCTGGTACAGATGAATATACAGAGGCATTAAAAGAAGCAACCAAAGCTGAATTAGAAGATCAATATGTGTCTGCTAAAATTGGTGCAAAAGCAGCAGAAGATGTGTTAAAGGATGCCGCATATAGTAGCTGGGATGGAAGCCATATCACCATACAGAAAAACGAACAAATGACGGGCGTTAAAGAACATATGGCAGCCTTGGAAGCAGTCAAGGGCATTCTGTCTGAATATGAGGATATAGGACAGAATGGTGTTGAATGGGAACCTGTAAATTGGGACTCAGACCATAATGATATGAATGCAGTGGTTGAATACTACAATGCGCTTATTGAAGCAAGGAATAAGCTGGCAACGGCAGACAATGCAGATTTTTTAATGAGTTCTGATATATACGAAGATATTAACACTACAATCAATGATCTATCAGAAAGCGTAGAATCATATACAGAACAACAGTATAATGCGTTAAAACTAAACTATGAATGGCAAAATGGAATTCCTAGCACTAAGGCAGAATTTGAAGCAATGGAAGACTCTATCCTCAGTGTAAGTGGGGCAGGAGAGGCATTCCAAGCCATATTAAAGGGATATCTAACAGAAGACTTTTCAGATTTGGTAACAGATATTGGAAATGTCAGTGATGCAGTAAGTGTTGTGTCAGCGCAAGTAGAGAATATAAATACCACCTTCGACCAGGCATGGGCAGACTCCTTCACCTCAGAAAACGACAAAGTCCGTGAACTAGGCGATACCCTATTAGGACTTGCAGAAAAAGGCCGTCTCACTACTGATGCATTTGAACTGGCAGATTCTACTGTTGGTGGCTATTTCAAGAACCTCGGGATATCCGCAGACGAAGCTGTATCAAAGATCAATATGATGGTCGATGAATCTGACCAACTATCTTCCATGTCTAAAGCAATATCTCAAATGTCAGAAACACTTGCGGCTAAGGCAGAAAATGGATTTGCTAGTGCAGATATCTTATCTGGATTTGATGCAGAAATAAAAAGTATGGACTCATGGGATGAATTCCAATCTATACTTGGTAGTACCACTTCTTCATATCAGCAGTGTGAAGATGCCGCCAAGAATCTAGCAAACGAATGGATGAGCAGCGGTAACTTCCTGTCACAATTAACGGAACAGAACCGCACTTATTACCAGACTCAGTTAGAGTCTATGGGTGTTGCTAATGCAGAAGAAGTTATAACTGCAGCACTTACACAAAAAGAGTTAGAATTAGTTGCCGCAAAACAATATCTGGCACAGACATCTGAGGAACTTGCGAATGCTACAGCCTCAGAAATAGCACAATTTGGTGCGGAACAAGTTGCCGCAGATACATGTTCTCAAGAGTTAGCACTCTTCTATCTCAAAAAGGCTCTCATCAATCAAGCGACCATCACAACAGCAGACGATTGTTCTAATATCCTTGTATTAGCAAAAGCAGCTGACATTGGTGTCGAACATTTAGAACGGCTCAATACACTAATGAATCTGATCACACAGAGAGATTCTGCACATGCAAGAGGTGATGCCCGTGTTGTTTCAGAATTGAATCGTGCGATCAGTGAATTTTCTAATGAAGTAGTAAGTGACTTAGATCTTGACGACATAAAGGTAGATTTTGCAGGTATTGGTAATTCAGCCAGATCCGCCGCCAAAGAGACAAAAAAAGAAGTAGACGTCATGGCGGAACTCAATTCCGAGATGGATAAGTTACAGTCTGCCTATAAGTCCTTATGCGACATCCGTGACACCTACAATAAATACGGTAAGATCACTGTAGACCAGTATCAGGAACTCACGGACATGGGGTTCAACTTCCTTGCCAATCTCGTAGATGAGAACGGTGAACTGGGACTCAATGCGAGTGCCTTTGAGAGGCTGTCCCATGCAAAGATGCAGGAACTGCAGATCCAGATGGCGCGCAATGCAGTCGATACCATCAACGGGCTAAAGACTGAGACAGAAGCGGTGGAATACCTCACCTATGCGAATGAGAACCTGCGGGATGCTGCCCTCAGTGCCGCAGAAGCCATGATGGAAGAAGCCAGGATCGCCGCATGGAAACGCGGGGAACAGCAGGGACTCGCCGCTGACCAGATCGTGCAGGGATATGAAGCTTCCAAGATGCTCGCTTCCAAGGTGGACTTCACCTTTGACCCGAGTGAAGCGGAAAAGGCGGCTAAGGAAGACAAGACCGACGAACTCCTTGACGCATATAACAATGAAAAGAAACTGTTAGAACACCTCCTTGCCATGGATCAGATCAGCAAGCAGGAATACTATGACAGGCTCCTAGCCCTCGTCTACAGATATTTTGACGGGGACGAAGAGCATAAAGACCAGGTATGGGATGTGGAAGAATCCTACCACGATTACCTTGAATCCATCAAGGAGACTTACAACTGGATAGAGGTCTTCCTGAACGCACTGGCTAAGAAGACATCTGCTCTCATTGATAAGGCAGAGAAGTTCATCTCATGGTCAAAGAAGAACGCCATGATCAACCGCGCTGTCAGAGCGACCGACAGGGAGATCAAAGGCCAGACCAACGCCTATGCTTATTATGCAGAACAGGCGCGTAAAGTAAAGCTACCAAATGAATATATCAGCAAGATACAGAACGGCACCCTTACCATGGAGGACATGCAGAATGAGAAGCTGTCCGGTAAGATCGAGAAGTATCAGGAGTGGTATGACAAGATGACAGAATGTCAGGACGCAGTATCCGCTCTCTACGACCAGGAACGCGACCTGATCAAACAGAAACTCGACAACGTATTAGATCATTATGACAGCCTCGACAGCTACATGTCTTCCATCGTCTCTAAGATGGACAGCTTCATCTCCCTGATGGATGACATGGGCAAGCGTTCCTCTCTCACCGACCTGCTGGAACAGTTTGCCGCTGCCAATGAACAGCTGTCACACTTCCAGTCGAAGACAGAAGATATATCCGTAGAGACAGAAAAAGACCGTTTTGACAGTTCTAAGAAAGTAGCAGAAGCCAAGGAAAGAGATAAGCAGGAAACCATCGATGAGCTGAACAGGCAGAAAGAAGCCCTCACATCCGTACAGGATACAGGCACTTATAAGAAGCTGCTCAAAGAGATCGAAAAGGCAGGAGCCGCCTATGACAAGCAGTATGAGAAGTTATGGGCTATCGATCCGGAGAAAGACCCGGACGGTAAGAAATGGGATGCGGCACAGAAGAAACTGGATAAACTCGGCGATAAGCTGAGCGACCTTGTCAATAAGAAAGATGAACTCCTTGCCAATGCCACAGCAGATAACATAGTGGAGTATGCAAAAGTCTATGATGCTTATATGAAGCTCTACAATAAACAGCTGTCGTTAGAGGAAAAGGGAAAGGAACTATCCCAGAAGGATCAGGACAGGATGGAAGCCCTGTTCGACCAGATGCTGGAGATGGATGACTATAGACGGAACGCCATCAAAGAGCTGGAAGAACAGATCGGGAGACTGGATGGCTCCGTAGCTGACGATACGGAAGCAGAAAAGATAAGAGAACAGTTATCTGACATCGGTTCCGGCGTAAAGGACTCCGCCACCTATAAGAACCTTGAAAAGGACATAGAGGCGGTACAGGCAAAGATAGACAGGTTCTGGGAGACCCACGACGAAGCGACCGATGCACAGCAGAGACAGCTGGATAAATGGGAAGCACAGCTGGAAGCTTATTACAAAAAGCAAGACCAGCTAGAAGAAAATGCCACTGCCAGTACGATCGGACAGTACGCCAAGATCTACGATGCATGGAAGAAACTGCAGGATAAGATCGACGCTGGCAAGGTGCTGTCCACAAAAGAATGGAAGGCGTACAATGAGTATGAAGACCAGCTGGAGCAGTTCACCGAGGAACGCGCCTCTGCCGAAAAGGATCTGTACGACCAGCTGGAAAAGGCGTTAAACCCTGGCGATAAGATAGCGGTCATCGAACGGGAATACGAAGAAGCCGCAGAAGGCATCTATGAGAGTTACCAGAGACAGATCGACGACATCAAGAAGTCCATGACCGATTCCCAGCAGTATAAAGACCTGCTGGCAAAGACACAGAACCTGGAGGACATCCGGGACACGAAAGGGCTGACCGCAAAGCAGGAGGCACAGTTACAGAAGTATAAGGCAGAATTAGAAGCATTGGAAAAAGGTGCCACAGGTGATAACATCTCCGCTTACATGAAGACATGGGAAAAGTGGTACGCATTACAGCAGAAGCTTGACAGCGGTAAGAAGTTATCCGCTAAGGACGCAGCCGACTATGATACATTGAAGGCACAGTTAGATGCATGGGACAAGGAGAAGCAGACCCAGATCAGCGACCTGCTCTCCCTCATGGAGGATGACCTTGAAAAACTGCGTGAGAAGAATACGGAGAACATAGCGGAAGCAGAATCAGAGATCAACAGCTACTACGCTAACATCTACGGCCTTGCAAAGAAGATCGCCGAGTACAACATAACAGCATTAGAAGAACAACTCTCTTACCTTGACGCCTATATCAATTACTATAAGGAACTGGTATCACTGTATGACAGCTTTTCTGGGGATAAGCTATCAAAGCTGCTGACTGACCTTGATGAGGATGTCACGACTGGACAGACAGAGATCTATGAGAAATATCTGGAGACATTGGAAAAGAAATATGACGCTACCCTCTCCCAGATCAACGAATACAGGCAGCTGATAGAGGCTGTCGATACAAATGATTTCCAGGGATCCATGGACTTGTTCCAGAAAGCCATGGATGATTATAAGGCAGCTGGCAATACCGAGATGGCTGAAAAACTAAAAGCCGTCCTCGATGTGCTCAATGAACGCGCTGTCGATGCTGACAATTGGGAAGAATATGCTGACCTCTGGCTGAACGAATGGGAACAGGCTCTCGCAGACGGCAAAGCGGAACTGATCGGTACAGCCGGTGCCATACAGGAAGTCAATGATGCGCTCCGTGCGATAAGGTTCTCTGACATCACGGATGCACTGGAAGAACTGACAGAGGCCAACGAGATCCTGTCTTCTATGGAAGGGCTGATACAAGAGAAATGGCTGTACGATAAGGACGGCATCACGGAATACGGACGCGCAAAAGCTGCGCTGTTAGTATCCCAGCTCGAAAATGCCCAGACGGCGGCTGAACAGTATCTGGAACTGTACGATAAGATCATCGATAATAAAGATACCTATGCATCTGAAAAGGCCTATAAAGAAGCCCTTAACGAAGCGATGAAGAACTACTACGCTTCCCTGAATGATGCAGCTTCTCTCGAAGAGAGCATCATGGATCTCATGAAGAAGTCCCAGGAACAGGAATTATCCAAGCTAAAGGATGTCATAGCGGCGCGTAAGGATGCCCTGCAGAAGAAGAAAGAGTACTACGATTACGGTAAGAAGGTGGCCGATTCCCAGAAAGAGATCGACAGCATCAAAGCCCAGATAGACGCACTGGAGAACCTGTCCGATGCTACGGATGCTGCTACCAAAGCAAAGCTGGCACAGTTAAAAGCTGACCTGGAAGAAAAAGAAGAGGCTCTAAAAGAAACAAAGGATGAACATACTTACAGCCTGCAGATAGACGCGCTGGATGAACTGGCAGACACCCTCACGGATGCGCTGGATGATTCCACAAAGTCTGTCGAAGAGGTCATGAAGGATTATCAGGAAACTGTCGAGACTACAAAAGATATGTGCAAGGAATCGATAGACAGTGTCAATGAGACCATGGATAAGATCACCGCGTTCTATAAGAACATGGGTATGTCCATTGACGGGATCGATATCACGCTAGATAGTAAAAGCAGTCTCGGGAGTGAAGTGTTAGAGACATCCATCGGCCGCACTGAGACTAAGAGTGATATAGTAGAGACGATAAATGAGACCACGGAAGCCGTGATGGATATCGATAAGATGATAGCTGACGGTGAGCTGACACTGGCACCAGATAATCTGATCTTTGCAGCCAACGGGAAGACCTATGAGATGCCGGATTGGAACAGTTTGGTTAAGCCATACTTTGATGTAGAGAAGATGTTCCCCGCTGAATTCTTAAAGCAACAACAGCAGGTGGTGAATCAGCCGGTAGTCATTGAGAATCATTTCGACAGTCTAATCAATGTAGAAGGCAGTGTTGATAAGAACTTTGCTAATGAGTGGAAGAAAGATGTGAATAAAATGTATGATGATTTTATAAGCAGAATGAGATATGAAGCCAGGTTATCTGGGGGAAGGCCTATCCGATTCATCAGCTAAAGTGATACCGCACTCTGAGATATGGGTGCGGTTTATATTTGTGGTCTGTTGCCACATTTTATATAAGTAATGACCAGAAAGTAGAGGGAACTAATTATGCCATTAAATATAAATATTGGAGACTATATCGAATATACAGATGAAAACGACACATATCGTTTCTTTAAGGGTGATAAAGTGACATGCTGTACCAAAGAAAAGAAATATACAGGCATTATCGATTTTATCGGAAATTATCGGGAGACAGAGGAAACAGGATATGAGAGTGCCATTTATTTAGATACCTCTGAGAGTAAGACAAGCCGTTCAGGTAAGATCATCAAACTTAAAGATATAACATCGATTTATAAGAATCCATTTTATCATAATATTAATCTGCTCAATGAAGAACAGAAAGTGGTGGATATGTTTATGGACATAGGTTTAAGCAAAGAGAAAGCTGAGTCAGCATATAACAGGATGAAAGATGCGGTCATTTATTATAATATCCCGGTTGTCAAAGCGGCTGCTTATGCGATGAAGGCGATCCGATATTTGAATGATAATAGGATGAGCGATGACAGAGAGGTCAAGAAGAATAGACTTGCAGAATATGTAAAAGAGTGTTCAGATGTGGCAGTAAAAGAATATTTCAGGATGCTTGATATATACATAAAAACGCTTGAGCAAGACAGTGAGGAGGCTTTATTATATATATCGGATATCCTTGATATTGTATCAAAGTGTTGGGGTGACCTAATGGAACAGAATAATGGATAATAGGTTGGGATATTTGAGAAAAAGATAAACTATCTCATAGGGATTGAACAAAATAATATGATAACTGCAAACAAAGCCGATGTGAATCTGTCAAGGTGATTTGCCGACACGGGTTCCTTATATTGATTGGATGATAAATAATGAGAAAATTGAATATTGGATTGCTCATCAGGTGCTGTTGTGACTTTGGTCATAACAGTACCTTTTTAAATAAATTTTATGTGAATTGGAGTGTGATCTATTATAAGAGAGAATAATTTGCAGGACTTATTGAAATATATAGCAGAAAACGATATGATTGATTTAACATATGTGCAAGAACAAGTTAAAATGAAGAAAAGAGAGGAGATATTAAAACGACATCAATATTCAATATGGCATAGTGATAAAGAGGATGTATGGTATAGTTATTTGCCAGATAGTAGTAAAGCGAATAATCGAAAGAAGATCAAGAGAAAAAGGAAGAGGGATCTAGAAGATGCGATCTATGACTTCTATTTGTCTGTGCAAAGTGAATCACAAGAAACTGAACGCTTAAAAGATTATTCTATAGAAAGCATGTTTTTTGAATTTATGGCACATAAGGCAAATGAGGTTAATAGTGGTACGATTAAGAGAATGATGGCAGATTGGACAAGATTTTATGAGCCGGAGAAAGAATTTATTACCATGTCTATAAGAAATCTTACTAAAATTAATGTTGATGATTTCTTTAATGCAGTATTAGGAAAACATGATTTAAAAAAGAAAGCCTTCTATAATATGTGTGGTATCTTAAAGCAAACATTAGAATATGCAGTTGATGCTGAATATATAGAGAAAAATCCTTACCGCATTAAGGTAAATAAGAAAAAGTTTGTTAGCAGTAGTAAAAAGCCGAGTGCAAAAGAAGTTTTTCAGACTGATGAAAAGAAAATGCTTCTTAAAGAAATGGAGAGAAGATTGAGAAACAATCCATCTAATACTGCGCCGCTGGCGGTCATGCTTGATTTTGAATTGGGGACGAGAAAAGGAGAGATCCTTGCGATCTGTAAATCTGATATTATGGATGAGCGGATTCATATACATAGACAGCTTGTAGAAGAATTTGATACAAGTGATCTCAATAATATGAAGAGCAAAGGATTTCAAGTTGTGGATTATACCAAGTCAGCAGATGGCGATAGGTGGTTGCCTTTGACAGAACAGGCAAAAAGGATTATCAAGAGGATTGAGGTAATTAACGAGGAATATGGTCATCAATATAAAGATTTCTTATTTGTTAGGGAGGGTAGGTGTCTTACACCGGACGCCGTGGATACACAGATAAAAAGAGGATGTGAGTATATAGGTATTCCGGTAAAGACAATGCACAAAATCAGAAAAACTTATGCGTCAACTTTACTGCATAACGGTGTTAATCTGAGCATTGTGAAAGACATGTTAGGTCATGCAGATGAGTCAACAACTTTAAGGCACTACATCTATAATATTGAGGATAGTACAGAAACAGATAATAAGGTGTTAAATGCATTAGACCCACAAAATGATACTAAAAGTGACCAAAGTGACCAAAATGTCATCCAATTTGCAAAAATAAAAAGAGCCAAAAACATTGAAAAATCAACGCTTTCAGCCCTCTAAGACTACTGCGGAAGATGGGACTTGAACCCACACGATGTAACCATCACAAGATCCTTAGTCTTGCTCGTCTGCCAGTTCCGACACTTCCGCCTGCGCTCACAACGCAAATAATATATTACTATCAAGTTTTTAAAAAGTCAATACATATTTCTAAATTTAACAAAAAATATGTAACAGTCCAGCCATAAAATCTTTTCGGAGATTTTTTTTGAAAAATTTTGAAAATAGTATTGACATTCTACTTAAAAGGATATAGAATAACATTTGTTCGCAGGAATGGCGGAATTGGCAGACGCGCACGGTTCAGGTCCGTGTGGTAGCAATACCATGAGAGTTCAAGTCTCTTTTCCTGCATATATAACGCGAAATCGAACTGAATCAGTTCCGGTTTCGCGTTTTTTTTGTGATTTTGCATGGTATCAATCTATATAATAGAGCGTCTTAACACATTATTGTCGCAGATATTTTTGATTTTCATAATATTTATGACCTTTATAATATCCATAGTCTTTATGATTTTCATGATCTTCATAATATCCATAGTCGTCATGACACTCATAGTCTTCATAATATCCATAGTTTTATGATGCCCATAGTCTTTATGATATCCATGAAGCTGGATAGCAGCTTACTGGTGTGGAAAAATTGCTTCAAAATTTGTATGTATTATATGCAATAATATCAGAATATGGCTATGCAATATGATTATGGAATACGGTTATGGAATCTGACTATGGTGTCCGTCCGCATGACCGGGCTTACAAAAAGTTCTTTTGCTTTTTTGCGGTGAGTATGATAGAATAAAACCCAATTTAGACGAACTTGTGACAGAGAGAGTCTGGGAGGGGATGAATTTTGAAAAAAGTAAAAGAAGTAGCGGCGGCAGTAACTGGCGCTGCAATGGTTCTGGCGGCCTGCGGCAGTGTGGTAGGTGGCCGAGTTGATTCGGGTGAGATCGTAGTGCCTGAGATGTCTTCGGAAGATCTGCTGGTGAGTTCCCTGGAGTTTTTGCTGCAGGAGGACGGTACGGAAGAGACATCAGAGACTGACAAGGCCGAAGAAGCAAAGAAGGATGCAACCAGCGAGGAAGATGATAGGGAGAAAGATACAGTAGAGATACAGACGGAGCAGGAACGTGTTCCACAAGAAGATGAAGCGGTCATTTATTATGGTAATGCAGGTTCTTATGACCTGAAGCAGGAGATCGTACCGGCAAAAGAGAAAACGGCGGAAGAACTTTTAGGAGCGTTGGCGAAGCATAACATCGTATCCTTGGATACGAAGCTTCTTTCTTTTGAGGAAGAAGAGACCAACGGGAGCAAAGTGCTGTATTTGGATCTCTCTAAGGCAATGGATGAATATTTGAAGACCATGTCCAGGGAGGCAGAATGTATTATACTGGCATCGGTGGTGAACACATTTCTGGAAAATTATGATGCCGACAGTGTCTATCTTGTAGTAAACGGCAAGACGTTGGTCACCAAGAATGCGGAATATGCGGAAGCATTTGTGAGATGTACGCCGGAAGAGTTACTAAGGAGGCTGGAGTCGTCCTCTTTAGAAAGTGAAGAAGAATAGACAGGAGGAGAGGGAGAGTATGGCGAAGGTCAGCGAGAGGGAGCAGCTTATATTTGATGTGACGCAGACGGAATGGGATATGTTCCAACGTGTTTATAACACTGGGGGCAGGGCATCCTGCCAGGACGATCCGGATACTTTCTTTAAGATGCGCATGAGTCAGTGGATGGTCTATTCGGATGAAGTGCTGCACAGTTATCTGGAAGATTGCAGGCAGGCTTGCGAAGACGGCAGGAATCTCATGTTTGAGAAGTACGGAAGGATGATGGAAAGCACTTTTCCTGAAGAGTATGAGGAGATCAAAGAACATCTTCCTGATGTGACAGATAAGCTGGAGATCGTTGAGAAGATCGTCAAGATCAATCTGGAGTGGGACGCTGATATGCTGCGCGCCTATCCGAACCTCAGGAACAGAGGCAGGGTTCTTACCACGGCCGAGGACGGCATTATGGCAGGTTCTTCTATGGAGAGTTATCTCCGCGGCGAGCTTTTGTCTTATTCGGTACATACGCTGGAGTTGATTTGGAAGGAGACTCTGGAAGCCTATGAAAGAGGCGAAAGTCTGTTAAAGCAGACGATCGCCAATGAGACGCTCTTCTATGGATACCATTCACTGGAAGAAGCGGAGGAGAAACACGGTTAAAAATGCAGGCGTCTGCGCACTTCATTGCGCAGGCGTTTTTTTGCTAGTATGGTGATCAATGCGAAATCGATGATCACGCAGACAGTCAGGACGACTGCAGACCAGGTGATGCGGTAGGGGCGGTCAAGCAGACGTTTTATGAGCAGCTCCAGCGACACGCAGAAAGCGGGAATCTCCAGGAAGATACACAGGGAGCAGGGGAGGATCGTGAGCGGAAAGAAGCGGGACAGCAGCGGAAATACTTCGGCACAGACTGTCAGCATCACGACGATAGGAAGGCCCAGCTGCCAGAACCATGTAGTCGAGGAGGTCAGGAAGCTGATCAGGAAAAGATAGACGGCCACAGAGATGCCGTCGGCAAGCAGAGAAACATATATAGGGGTCTTGCTGTAAAAGATGGCAGGAAAAGTAAACACAAAAAGGCAGATGCAGCATCCGATCACCGTCAGCGACCACAGAGAGGCGTTAAAAACTAACAGATTAAGCAGAAAGCATGTGCCACTGGTGGCGGACAGGACAACGGATAACAAAATGCCAAGGTCCTTTCGCTTGACGACTTCTACCTGTCCCTTTTCGGTGGGGTAAGGAGAAGGCGGAAACTCCTTATTCAATTGGTTTGGATTGACAACGGGGGTATGGCAGAGCGGGCATTTCTTTAAGGATGCTTCCAACTCTACACCGCAGTTTACGCAGTAAGACATATAGGTTTCCTCTATGCAGCTGCCGCAGGTATTTCGACGGCTGCCTTTCCTGATTGATATTTTATAGTATGAATATTCTTTCGCTTATATCTGCATTCTCGAAAAGTATCTCTGAAGATATGCGTTGGAATATATCTACTCCAGAGTCCGATTGCTCTCGATCTTGACATGGATGCCGTCCTGAACTAGCTTGCGGAAGAAGTAACGTTCCACATCTGCTTCTACGATGCTGCTGGCAAAGTTGATAGTCAGGATATCTTCAAAACTGATGATGGCACAGTTTGTACGGGACGAAAACGGCTGTCCCATATAGATATCAAACCGCTCGATATAGGGCTTCATATCCGCAGGGACATGCAGGGCCCCCATATTGGTCAGTCCGGCAGAGGAGTTCTTATCCTGAACTTTTGTGTAGAAGGTGCGGACTACCATATCCTTGATAAAAAGAGGAACAACACGGATCAGGGGATTGCGCTGTGTGGCGGCATTGGTGGTGATATCTCCGCGCAGGAATTTATCATTGATATAATAACGCATGTAATGATGTATGTGCTCAACGATTTCTTCAAAGCGGTAATTGCCAAGTCGCGGATCGATGGAGGGATATACCATGGTGATGAAATTGCGCAGCGTCTTTGAGGGAAAGAAGCGGCGGAGATTTACAGGCATGGCGATCCGGACCGGACGCAGCCGCAGATGGAAATCGGCATTTTGTTTTTGCAGCAGGGCGTAGAGCAGGACTGCGTTCAGGTATTCGGTGATGCTTGCGTTATATTTCCTGGCGACAGTCATGACTTCCTGCACGGAAAGGACACCGTCAATGATATTCAGCGTATAGAAGGGTTCCTTCGTACCGCGGATCCGATAGGTCTTCTCTGCAGGACGGGGTGGACATACCTGTGCGTTGGCGTAACGCATATAGGCATCTTCCAGCTCTTCCGGGTCTGGCTCGGTATTGATATCCAGCACGAAGCCTTCGGGAGATACGGGATGACCAAGCAGCCCGAGATAGGTGGCAGTCAGGGTCTGCAGGAGGCACATGCCGCCGGTACCGTCTCCGAGACAGTGATGCGCTTCCAGTGAAATTCGTCTGCCGCAATAGTACAGCCGGATCAGATAACGATTATTACCTTTGAACGGCATGGGCATACAGGGGTTCTTGATATCTTCAGTGACGTACGGGCCAGGCCTGTTATTGGGTTCGAGGTAACGCCAGAACAGGCCTTTGCGGATCGCTACCTTATAGGTTGGAAACCGCGGCAGTGTTTTATCCAGGGCGGTCTGCAGCAGTATGGGATCGACGGTTTCTTTCAGCATGACGGACAGACGGTAAACGGATGAAAAATCCCGCCGCTGCAGAGTCGGGTAGACAATGGCGGACAGATCCAGTTTGTACCAGACGTCCTTCTTGACTCTGCCGGGCTTTCCGCTTCCGGCCTGCTTTGGTTTGCGGATCGTGCTGCGCTGGTAGTTTGACATGTTTGCCTAGTCCTCCATCCCCGAATTTTCATGGAAATATACTTTCTTTAACATATCATACCATAAATATGACTTTGTATGTTAAAATATTACTATAAAATCATGGACTAAGGAGCAGATATATGTCTATTGCCGAGAAACGAAATGCTAATTTAATGCATCTGATCAAGCGGATGCACGGTATTGTAGAGAATACAGACATTGAGAAGCATCGTCAATCTCAGAAATATTTTGGAGCGCTGCTTGGCAGCAGCAGGGATGTGCTGATCGAAGAGGTGGAGATACATGATCATACAGGCACAGGAGATATCCTGCAGGGAGAGTGGGTTTATGTGAACAGGGCACATATGAAGAAGTATGTTATCCTCTATTGTCATGGCGGCGGCTACTCCACGGGGAGCAGACTTTATGCCAGGACGTTGACGGGGAAGCTGGCAATGTCTACTTCTATGGATGTGCTGAGTTTTGATTACAGGCTTGCGCCGGAGCATCCGTATCCGGCCGCGCTGGATGACGCCATGAAAGTATGGGATTATCTGATGCTCTTGGGATATGGGGCGAGGGATGTGATACTGGCAGGAGATTCCGCCGGTGGGAATTTGGCGCTGACGCTGACTTTGAAACTGAAGAAGGAGAAGCGGCTGATGCCGCGTGGCCTTGTTTTGATGTCTCCATGGACGGATCTGACGTCATCGGGGAAATCCCATCAGATGAAGGCGAAGATCGACCCAGTGTTAAATGCTGCTTATCTGGCGGATATGATCCACAATTATGCGTCCGGGGAGAAACTGGAAGACCCGCTTATTTCGCCGCTGTTTGGCGAATATGAAGGCTTTCCGTCTACCTATATACAAGTCGGAGAGAACGAAGTGCTGCTGGATGATTCCAAAATGCTTTACCAGAAGCTGCTCAGTGCGAATGTATCCGTGAAGCTGGATATTTTTACGGGGATGTGGCATGTTTTCCAGATGTCGCCTTTTAAGACGGCCTATGAGGCAATGGATAAGAATGCGGAATTTATTTATGATATCTGCAGATGACCGCCGGCAGCGTCGATCGGAAGGTGTTCATAAATTTTGACGGGAATAAAAAGGATTTTCGAGATAAACCGCGAATAATAGCAGTAGAAACGTAACTGGGAAGCCTTAGAAGCTCCGAATCTATGAGCAGCCAAGGGCGAGGCTGAACAGCGATTGAATTTGAGAAAGGCACACCATGAACATACGGGAAAGTCTGGAACAGTGGGAGAAAGAGTATCTTAGTCCCCATGCCATGCTCAGTATGCATTCCAAGGGGAGACTTAAACCGGAAGAGCAGTGCGATATCCGGCCGGTATTTCAGAGAGACAGGGACAGGATCATACACAGTAAGTCTTTCCGGCGTCTGAAGGATAAGACACAGGTTTTTCTTACCCCGGAGGGAGATCATTATCGTACACGGTTAACGCATACACTGGAGGTCAGCCAGACGGCCAGGACGATCGCCAAGGCACTGCAGCTTAACGAGGATCTGGTGGAGGCCATTGCTTTAGGGCATGATCTGGGACACACACCTTTCGGTCATGCGGGGGAACGGGCGTTAGACAGGGCTTGTCCTTATGGATTCCGGCATAATGAGCAGAGTGTGAGAACGGTAGACTTGCTGGAGAAAGACGGGCAGGGCATCAATCTGACCATGGAAGTGCGGGACGGTATCCTGAACCACCAGACAGCTTCCATGCCGGCTACCTTGGAGGGGCGAATCGTCAGGTTTGCGGATAAGATCGCCTATATCCATCACGATACGGATGATGCGATCCGGGGTAATATCATGAAGGAGGCGGATGTACCTTCGGAGATCAGCGCCGTTGCCGGACACAGCTGTACACAGCGCCTGGATTATTTCATACATAATATCGTGACCAACAGCAGAGGCAGGGATGATATCCGTATGTCCAAAGAGGCGGAGGATGCCATGCGGACGATGCGTGAATTTATGTTTCGGAATGTTTACCGCAATCCCATTGCCAAGGGGCAGGAGAACAAGGCAGAGAATCTGGTAGTCACTTTATATGAATACTATATGAACCACACGGAGAAGCTTCCGAAATTTCTGTACAGACTTATGGAAGAAGGGGAGCCTTTGGAAAGAATTGTGTGTGACTATATTGGTTCCATGACGGACCGTTTTGCCATAGCGCAGTATCAGGAGATCTACATTCCGAAAACATGGCATGGCTGATAAGGGCCTGGAATATAGAGATAATGAGATAAGTGTGCATGGAGAATCCTATAGATAAAGAAGGGACAAGATGTATTATCCGGATGAACTGATCGAAGAGGTCAGAATCAAAAATGATATTGTCAATGTAATTTCGGGATATGTCCGCCTGCAGAAGAAGGGGAGTAACTATTTCGGGCTGTGTCCGTTTCATAATGAGAAATCGCCTTCCTTTTCTGTATCTCCGGGGAAACAGATGTATTACTGTTTCGGCTGCGGAGCAGGCGGCAATGTGATCACGTTTCTAATGGAATATGAGAATGCGACCTTTCAGGAAGCAGTCAAGATACTGGCTGACAGGGCAGGCATCAATCTGCCGGAGATGGAATATAATGAGGAGGCCAGAAAGAAGGAAAGCAGGCGGAGTAGACTGCTGGAAATCAATAAGGAGGCAGCCCGGTATTACTATTACATGCTCCGCGACCCGAGAGGAAGGATCGGCTTTCAATATCTGGCGGGGCGGCAGTTGTCCGACGAGACTATGAAGAAGTTTGGCCTTGGCTATGCGGACGGAGCGGCCTCCGATCTGACGGCTTATCTACGCTCCAAGGGGTATGGGGACGATCTTCTGCAGGAATCGGGATTGATCACTTTTGATGAGAAAAGGGGAGTCCACGATAAATTCTGGAATCGGGTCATGTTTCCGATCCAGGACGGCAATCACCGGGTGATAGGCTTCGGCGGCCGGGTGATGGGCGACGGCAAGCCGAAGTATCTGAACTCACCGGAGACGATGATCTTTGATAAGAGCCGCAATTTGTACGGCCTGAATTTTGCACGAACTTCCCGTAAGGGAAACATCATCCTCTGCGAGGGGTATATGGATGTGATCGCTATGCATCAGGCCGGGTTTACACAGGCAGCGGCTTCACTGGGAACGGCATTTACGACAGGGCAGGCCAGTCTTCTGAAGCGGTATACGGAAGAGGTTCTGTTAGCCTATGACAGTGATGGGGCCGGTACGAATGCGGCGATGCGGGCGATCGGGATCCTGCGGGAGTCCGGGCTTCGAGGTAAAGTGATCGACATGCGCCCTTACAAGGATCCGGATGAATTCATGAAGAATCTGGGAGCGGAAGCATTTCAGGAGAGGATCGATCAGGCGCAGAACAGCTTTTTCTTTGAACTGAGCGTTTTGGAGCGGGATTACCAGATGGATGATCCGGAATCCAAGACAGCCTTTCACAGAGAGATCGCGAAGAAACTGTGCAGTTTTGAGGAAGAGGTGGAGCGGGAGAACTACATAGAATCGACGGCGCAGAAATATCATATCGGTTTTGAGAATCTACGGAAACTGGTGAGCGGATATGCGGCGCAGACCGGGCTGGTACGGCCGGTGATGAGACCGAAGAGTACTCTTTCAAAGAAGAACACGCCGGAGGAGAATGCGAAGAAATCCCAGCGGCTGCTTCTGACCTGGATCACGGAGGAGCCGAAGCTGTATCAGAAGATCAAACCCTATATTGAGGCCAGCGATTTCACGGATACGCTGTACCGGGATGTGGCGGACAGGCTGTTTGCAGACTTAGAAAAGGGTGTCTACCAGCCGGCGGCGATCGTCAGCGCCTACGAGGAGGAACAAGAACAGAGGACTGTGGCAGAGATCTTCAATACGAAATTGGAGGAGATCACGACACCGCAGGAGAGAGAGAAAGCTTTCCATGATATCCTCTATGCGGTGAAGAAGAACAGTTTTGAATATTATTCCAGCAGGATGGGAGCCGATATGAATGCCATAAATCAAGTGATATCGGGCAAAAAAGCGCTGGAAGAACTTAGCAAAACGCATATTTCCCTGTAATACGGGCAAGCTATTCGCAATACGGGCAGATAGTGTCTACAGCACGGGGATGAACATAGATCTGAAAGAGTTATAACTTGAAACATAGGAAGGATGGGCCACATAATGGACGAAAATGTACAGGCAAAGTTTGAAGAGCGCCTTAAGGAGCTCCTGGCGGCTGCCAAGAAGAAAAAGAATGTCCTGGAATATCAGGAGATCAACGACTTTTTTCAGGGGATGGTGCTGGAAGAGGATCAGTTTGATAAGATTCTGGAGACATTGGAACAGAATAATGTAGACGTGCTTCGGATTTCCGAGGATGACGATGTGGATGATGAAGAGATCATCTTAAGCGAAGAAGACGAAGTGGACGTGGAGAATCTGGATCTGTCTGTGCCGGACGGCATCAGTATTGAGGATCCGGTGCGGATGTACCTGAAAGAAATCGGCAAGGTACCTCTTTTGAATGCAGAAGAGGAGATTGAACTGGCCAAAAGAATGGAAGTGGGAGATCAGGATGCGAAGAAACGTCTGGCGGAGGCTAATCTGCGACTTGTTGTCAGCATCGCGAAGCGTTATGTGGGCCGCGGGATGCTTTTCCTGGATCTGATCCAGGAGGGAAATCTGGGGCTGATCAAGGCTGTGGAGAAATTTGATTACCGTAAGGGATATAAATTCTCGACCTATGCCACCTGGTGGATCAGGCAGGCTATTACCAGGGCAATCGCGGATCAGGCGAGGACGATCCGTATCCCGGTGCATATGGTGGAAACCATCAATAAACTGATTCGTGTGAGCAGGCAGCTGCTCCAGGAGCTGGGACGGGAACCTACCCCGGAGGAGATTGCGGAGCAGATGAACATGCCGGTGGAGCGTGTGCGGGAAATCTTAAAGATATCACAGGAACCGGTGTCTTTGGAGACGCCGATCGGCGAGGAAGAAGACAGCCATCTGGGCGATTTCATCCAGGACGACAATGTACCGGTGCCGGCGGATGCCGCCGCTTTTACCTTATTAAAAGAGCAGTTGATGGAGGTACTGGGGACTTTGACGGAGAGGGAGCAGAAGGTATTGCGTCTCCGGTTTGGTCTGGATGACGGGCGTGCCAGGACGCTGGAGGAAGTCGGCAAGGAGTTTAATGTGACTCGTGAGCGTATCCGGCAGATTGAGGCCAAAGCGCTGCGTAAACTGCGTCATCCCAGCAGAAGCCGTAAGCTGAAGGATTATCTGGATTGATGAGACCGGTGGTGCTGTCAAAACGATTGCGGACTGTGGCATCTATGGTAACGCCGGGGATGCGGGTCTGTGATGTGGGGTGCGATCATGGTTTCGTGTCAATCTGGCTGGTGGAACAGCAGGTCAGTCCCAGTGTGCTGGCCATGGATGTGCGGGAGGGACCGCTGGGAGCCGCTGCCAGACATGTGGCGGGGCACCGTCTGGAATCCCGGATCGAGACGAGATTGTCGGATGGTTTACATAATTATGAAGCCGGAGAGGCTGACTCACTGATCTGTGCCGGTATGGGCGGCAGATTGATGATGCGTATCCTGGGGGAGGAGAAGCATAAGACGGATTCCTTTAGAGAGCTGATCTTGCAGCCGCAATCGGAGTTGGAAGAGTTTCGGAGATGGCTGCGGGAGAGAGGCATGCGGATCACGGATGAGAAGATGGTGGAGGAAGACGGGAAGTTCTATCCGATGATGCGGGCGGTGCCGGGAAGCGGCGAGATCCGTTCAGTGAGGCATATGGCGCCGGATGAGGCAGGATTCCGAAGCATTATAGAGTATATAGAGAATGACGGAATCGGAGAAGAGATGTTATGTAAACTTTTTGACCGATATGGCGGCTTTTTGATGCTGCGGGGTGACAGCGTGCTGCGGGCCTTTTTACAGAAGGAAGAGAGGATCTATACGGAGATCCTCGGGCAGCTGCAGCAGCAGGGACTTTCCCATGACAAGAGAAAGAAAAGATATGCGGAAGTGGAGGCGCTCCTGTGGGAATGCCGGAAAGCGCAGGAGATTGCTGCATATATTATAGCAAAACGTTAAGAGAAAGAGGGGGTCTTATGGTTACGATCAAGATTAACGGAAAAGACAGATTCTATGAAGACGGCGTGCAGTATGAACTGATCGCAGAGCAGTATCAGAATGAGTGTACCAGCCAGATCGCGCTTGTGGAGATCAACGGGAAGATACAGGAGTTGATGAAACGTGTCAGCCGTGACTGCGAACTGAAGTTTATTACCTACGAAAATGATATCGGGCATAAGACTTACGTGCGTTCGGCGATCATGCTGATGATGAAGGCCATCAAGGATGTGGCCGGCATGGAGATGGCAGTCAATACGAAGGTGGAATTCACCATCGGACCGGGGTATTACTGTGCCTTCCGTGGCGGCATGAAGATGGATACGGCGACCATTGAGAAGGTGAAAGACCGCATGGGAGAGCTGGCGGACATGGATCTGTTGGTGACCAAGAAGGCTTATCCTGCGGAGGAGGCGGTCGCACTATTTAAGGAGCTTGGCATGAAGGATAAGGTATCTTTGTTCCGGTATCGCAGAAGCTCCAACATCAATGTGTACTGCCTTGGTGATTATTACGATTATTACTACGGTTATATGCTGCCGAGCACGGGGTATATCAGATGTTTTGATCTGTTTTCCTATGAAGAGGGGATGATCTTACTCCTGCCGGAGAAAGAGGAGCCGGAGAAGCTGCCGACGTTCGTACCGAAGAAAAAGTTGTTCCAGACGTTGATGATGACAAGCGACTGGAACCGGGATATGGGTATCGACACGGTGGGAGACCTGAATGACCAGATCTGCCAGGGGAATATCTCGGATATGATCCTCGTGCAGGAGGCGCTGCAGGAGCGCCGGATCGGGGAGATCGCCAGGGACATTGCCAGACGGGAAGGCGTGAAATTCGTTATGATCGCCGGGCCCTCTTCTTCCGGGAAGACGTCCTTCTCCCACAGGCTGTCCATACAGCTTAGGACCTACGGGCTGAAACCGCATCCCATTGGACTGGATAATTACTATCTGAACCATGACAAGACACCGCTGGACGATGAGGGCAAGCCGGACTACGAGTGTCTGGAGGCTCTTGATGTGGAGCAGTTTAATACGGATATGAGCAGGCTGCTCGGGGGAGAGAGTGTGGAGCTGCCCAGCTTTAATTTTAAGACCGGCAAGCGGGAGTACCGTGGCAAGATCACGACGTTGGGGCCTGAGGATATCCTTGTCATCGAGGGGATTCACGGACTCAATGAGAAAATGTCCTATTCCCTGCCGGCGGAGAGTAAATTCAAGATCTATATCAGTGCTCTTACCTGCCTGAACGTAGATGAACATAACAGAATACCGACCACTGACGGCCGGCTGCTGCGGCGTATGGTCCGGGATGCGAGAACGAGGGGAACGTCGGCGGATAAGACCATCGCTATGTGGCCTTCCGTGAGGCGAGGCGAGGAGAAATACATCTTTCCTTTTCAGGAGGATGCGGACGCCATGTTCAATTCGGCTATGACCTATGAGCTGGCTGTGATCAAGCAGTATGCGGAGCCGCTGCTGTTTAACATCAGGAAAGGTGAGCCGGGCTATCATGAGGCCAAGCGGCTGCTGAAATTCCTGGAGTATTTCTTGGGTGTCAGCAGTGAAGAGCTGCCGACAAATTCGTTATGTAGGGAGTTTGTAGGCGGAAGCTGCTTCGATGTGTAGATATACAGAGGGACCTGCCATGAATATATGCATCGTGGATGACGATAAGTATGTGGTCGAGAAGATCGTAGAGGGGATCGACTGGAAAAAGTGGGGTATCGAAGGTGTTTATACAGCTTATAATATCAGACAGGCGAAGGAAATCTTAAGTACGCTGCAGGTGGATATCCTCCTTTCGGATATTGAGATGCCGCAGGGAAGCGGGCTGGAGTTGTTAGAGTGGATACGGGAGCGGAAGCTGCCTGTAGAGTGTATTTATCTGAGCAGCTATGCACATTTTGCCTATGCGCAGAAGGCGCTGCAGCTGCATTCGAGAGGGTATCTGTTAAAGCCGGTGTCCAACAGGGAGCTGGAAAACGTACTGGGAAGCCTGGTGGAGAATATGCGCGCCGGTGCGGATGAGAGCGGAAGGGATAGGCAGCAGGCAAAGGAGAAATACTGGCGCAGTCTTCAGACGGGAGAGCCCGGCAGGGCGACCGGAACGGAAGGAAGCATATATGGTCCGGATGAGATACTGATGCTTTGCATGCTGCGTATCTTCAGGGGGATGGAACATCGGAAAGCGCAGAGTGATGCGGTCTTTTCTCCGGTGCTGATGCATATGGCAGAAGAACTCATGCGTGGAGAAGGCTATGTGACAGATACCATTATCAGACATAGTGATGATTGTTTTATGATAGTGTGTAAGGGCATCCCGGAGGAAAAGGAGATGTTTCGGGATGACATGAGGAAGCTGCTTTCGGAGATCGAAAGAGAGCTGCATGTGGCGGCCTGCATTTATGTGGGCAGGCCTTTTGACAGCGGGACAGGCTATGAGCGGCTGAATACCCTGTTGCAGATGGTACGGGAAGGGGTTCCCAGTGAAGAGGGGATTCTTCTCGAAGAAGAATGGCGGGGGCAGGAAGCGGCATATGTGCCGCCTGATTTTTCCTTGTGGGAACAGAAGATGGTGCGGATGCAGGATATAGACGAGGTGTCGGCACAGATCGGAGAGTATGTGACTGGACTCTGGCGGAAGGGGCAGGCGAATGTGGAGGTGTTCGGGCGTTTCAAAGCCGATCTGCAGCAGATGGTCTTTCATTTCATGATGGAAAATGATATTCTGATGAACCAGATCTTTGAGGCAGGAGAGTTTGAGCATTACTGTAACAAAGCTTCCTGGACATTGCGGGACATGAAAGAATTTATTTATATCCTGTTCAAGAAGCTCAAGGCTGTGATCCGTGTTGAGGATACCGAGGAGAATGTGGTAGAGCAGATCATACATTATATAGAAGAGAATCTTGGCGGAGATCTGTCAAGAGCGAAGCTGGCCGCAAGGGCATACATATCGGAAGACTATCTGTCGAAGAAATTCGCCCTGCATACCGGTATGAGCATACCGAATTATGTTTCGACCAGAAGGATGGAGAAGGCCAGAGACTATTTCAAGAATACCACCCGCAGTGTGAGCGAAGTTGCCACGCTGGTTGGGTATACAAATTTTTCTTATTTCAGCAAGACATTCCGGGATTATGCGGGATGTACTCCGAATGAATTTAGGAACCGCTATAATAAGTAGATGCTCAGCTGGGCAGATTGTATACCGGGAAGGAATAAAACCTGTCATAACAGGTATATTTAACAAAAATCTGATATACTAACAAAAAAATGATATTGCAAAAAAGAGCAGATTGACGAAATCTTGCTCTTTTTTGTTATTTTTTCAGCCGAAAATTTATAGAGCCAAATCTTAAAAAAAGATAAAATTTACTCATCAAAAAAAGTAACAGGAAACTGTTATGAAAGTGAGGAGGCATGTTGATGCGTAAAAAAAATGCGGTAAGCAAGAAAGGAAACATCTGGCACAGGGTTTACAGTGACCGCGCACTATATCTGCTGTTGCTGCCATCATTTATCATTATGTTCATCTTTACCTATCTGCCGATGTATGGTGTTGTGATCGCCTTCAAGGATTTCACGCCGGCGAAAGGGATCATGGGAAGTTCATGGGCCGGGCTTAAGTATTTCAAACAGTACTTTAATTCTTTCCAGTTCTGGCCGACGATCAAGAACACCCTGATTTTGAGTATTTACAGTATTGTGGTAACTTTTCCTTTGCCGATCGTACTTGCGCTGATCTGTAACCAGATGCGGACCGGTAAATTCAAAAAGATCTTCCAGGTATCTACCTATCTGCCACATTTCATTTCTACGGTAGTTATGTGCGGTATGATCATCCTGTTCTTATCACCGAGTTCCGGTGTGATCGCGAAGCTGCTCAGCCTGATCGGGATTCAGATGCCGAACGTGATGGGATCTGCGGGAGCCTTTCCCAGCGTCTATGTATGGACGGAAGTCTGGCAGCATTTAGGATGGGACAGTATCCTGTATATCGCAGCATTGGCGGCGATCGACCCTTCTTTGTATGAAGCAGCGACCATGGACGGTGCTTCCAAATGGCAGAAGATGCTCAAGATCGATATCCCGCTGCTCATGCCAACGGCGACGGTGATGTTTATCCTGAGGATGGGAAGCGTTATGAATGTCGGTTTCGAGAAAGTATATCTGCTGCAGAATAACCTGAATACGGCATCCAGCGAGATCATATCCACTTATGTGTATAAAATGGGTCTTGTCAGCAGCCAGTACAGCCTTTCGTCTGCAATCGGTCTGTTTAATAACCTGATCAATCTGGTACTTCTGGTGACGGTGAACTACATATCGAAAAAGATGAGCGATACATCATTAGTATAGGAGGGCAGTCATGAGCAAAGCTATTACGAAAAATAAAATTCAGAAATCCAGACAGGATAAGATATTTGATTTTATCATTTATGCGGTTGCAGTGCTTCTCATCGTGATAACAGTGTATCCGATGTACTTTATCGTGATCGCCTCCATCAGCAATCCTACGGACGTATCCAGCGGCAACATTCTCTTCTGGCCGAAGGGGATCAATATGCGGGGATATGAGCAGCTGCTGAATTACCAGCAGTTGTGGACAGGCTACAAAAATACGATCATCTATACGGTGCTCGGGACCTGCGCGAATCTGGTAGTGAACATTTCGGCATCCTATGCGCTTTCCAGAAAGAATCTGGTGGGTAAGAAACTGATCACCTTTTTCTACCTGATCCCCATGTTCTTTGGCGGCGGCCTGATTCCGACTTACCTGATCGTTAGGAATTTCCATCTGCTTGATACGAGATGGGTAATGATCTTGCCATTTTCGGTCATTACATACTATATCATTGTGGGAAGGACTTTCTTTTCCAACAATATTCCTGATGATCTGTGGGAAGCTGCTCAGATTGACGGTTGCGGGAATCTAAACTTTTTCTTTAAGATCGTGCTGCCCCTGTCTAAGGCGGTGATCGCGGTGATCGCGCTGTGGTCCGCGGTAGGACACTGGAACTCTTACTTTAACGCTTTGATCTATTTGCGGGATGAGATGTATCAGCCGCTGCAGATCGTGCTTCGGAATATCTTGATCAATAACCAGACTGCAAGTATGATGATGACCGGAACGGCGGCTACCGAGGCAAGGCAGGCAGCGGAGTTGATTAAATATGGAGCAATAGTTGTTTCCTCAGCGCCGATCATGTGTATGTATCCTTTCGTGCAGAAGTACTTTAATCAGGGCGTTATGATCGGAGCGGTCAAAGGCTGAAGAATCTGTGCCGAAGCGTCACAAATTCTGTTGATCGCAGAGCAGAATCTGAAATTCTGCTTGCGTCCTCAGCGCAAAGCGCTTCGGAATGGAGGAAAAGATGATAAAGACGGACAGAATCATCAGTTATCAATGTAAAACATTTATATATACAGAATGAAGGAGGATTAACAGTATGAGAAAGAAAGCAGCAACAAGACTCATCAGCGTGATGATGGCAACAGCAGTGGTGGCCGGGACACTTACCGGCTGCGGCGGCTCCGAGGGAGCAGCCGGGAACGGTGCGGATGGCACACAAGCGGATGCGTCGGGAGATTCCGGCGAGACGGCGGATGGCGTGGAGGAGTTCACGATCGCTACGGTGAGATGGACGGATGCCTGGCCCAATGAATTCATGAATGAAGGCATCATGAAGGAGTTGGAGGAGAAACATAATATCAAGATCAATTGGCAGGTATACTATAACAGTGACTGGACAGAGCAGAAATCGCTGCTTCTGGCGTCGGGAGATCTGCCGGATGCATTCTTTGGCTCAATCTGTCTGACAGAAACAGATGTGGCACAGAACAAGGACTATTTTGTGGAATTGACAGAGGGCATTGAGAAGAATATGCCGAATCTGACGGCTATTTTCGAGAAGGAGCCGGAACTTAAAGCAGCGGCACAGAACCGTGACGGAGAGATCTACAGTCTGGTAAAGAAGCTGCCTCTGCGTCCGAAGGTAGCCAATGCTATGTACATCAATAAAGAATGGTTAGACAATCTTGGACTTTCCATGCCTACGACCTATGAAGAGCTGGCAGACGTGCTGAAGGCATTCAAAGAGCAGGATGCGGACGGCAACGGCGATCCGAATAATGAAATTCCTTATACGAATGCCGGATCTTTGTCAGGAGACCTTAGCAACCTCCTTGCTCCGTTCGGAACGATCGTGAGCAGAACGGGTAATTTCATGCAGATCGACGCATCCGGTAATCCGGCATTTGTACCGATCACAGATCATTATAAAGAAGCGGTAAAATGGGCACATGAGCTGTATGCATCGGGATGCCTTGATCAAGAGTATTTTACACAGGACAGCTCCATGGCTTCCGCGAAGAGAATGGCAGAAGGCGGTTCTCAGACGGGTCTTGTGTTTGCATGGACGGCAGATGCCGAGATGGGTGAGAATGCAGATCAGTTTGAGCTGTGTGAGGCAGTCGCAGGGCCGGATGGAAACCGGTATGTAGAATCAGACCCAACGTTCCTTGACATTGCCAACAGAGAATTGATCATCACTACACAGTGTAAGAACCCTGACAAGCTGCTGCAGTGGGCGGATGATTTCTATACGGATCTTGTATCTTTGCAGACATACTATGGCTCCATACCGGATCAGATAGCAGATAAGGGCGACGGAACTTATGAAGTGCTTCTTCCTGCGGACGGAACGACACTGGATACCTCGGCGTGGTCTTATTCCATGAGAGATTTCGGTCCCAAGTATATGACGGAAGAGTTCCAGAAGAACGTGATCCTGCCGGACAGCCAGGGCGACGGTGTGAAGCTGGCGCAGGATGAGACCAATGCCAAATATGCTTCCGATATCGCATTCCCTGTCGTAAGTTACACCTCGGAACAGCTTACCACATTGGCAAGTCTCACGACAGACATCAATGATTATGCTTCTGCGCAGTATGCGCACTGGGTGGTAGACGGCGGCATTGAGGAAGAGTGGGATGCTTATCTGGCGCAGTTGGATCAGATGGGATTACAGGATGTTTTGGCGATCCATAATGATGCTTATGCTGCATATAAGGCGATCGTACAGTAATTACTGATGTGTGGTCTAATTGATAGGACCGGTGTCTGCACGTAAGGGCGGATGTCGGTCTTTGCTTATAAGGATCTGACGATTGTATTTTAAGTAAGGGTGACAAGAGGCTGGATGAGCGTTATTATGATAAAGAAAAGTTCGTTGTTACTTCAGATGTTTAACAGGGCAGAGTGACTGTCCGGAAAAGAGGGAAATTTATGAAAGAATGTTATCAGATCAAAACGGCTCCCGCATGCAGGACGGAGAATGTCATTACAGGGGAGAAATACCGGATCAGTGTGCTGACAACCGGGCTTGTGAGGCTGGAGTATGCGGAGCACGGGGTGTTTGAAGACCGGCCGACGCAGATCGTGTGGAACAGGGATCTGGGGGCCTGTGATTTCCAGATGATCGATGAGGAGGACAGCTTGGAAATCATCACGGAAAGGCTCCATCTTCGCTACGACAAAGGAGAATTTCGGCCCAATGGTCTCTCCATCGATGTGAAAGGAGGTCTTTTTCCATTTGGTGGCTTATGGCGCTACGGGGATGAGACGAAGGTGATCAATATCGGAGATCTGAAAGGAACGGCCAGAACACTGGATAATGCGGACGGTGAGATCCCGTTGGAGAAGGGGCTGGTGTCTCAGCTGGGACATGCGGTGATGGATGACAGCAAATCTTTGGTGATTCGTGAGGACGGCTGGGTGGAAGTCAGGAAGCAACCGGAGATCGATCTGTATTTCTGGGGGTATGGGACGGATTATCTGACCTGTATCCAGGATTTCTACCGGTTGTGCGGGACCACGCCGATGGTGCCGCGGTATGCACTTGGCAACTGGTGGAGCAGGTATCACAAATATACGGAGCAGACTTATCGGGAACTGATGGAGCGTTTTCAGGCAGAGGACGTGCCATTGTCCGTGGCAGTCATCGATATGGACTGGCATTTGGTAGATATCGACAAGAAGTATGGCAGCGGCTGGACCGGCTATACCTGGAATAAGGAGTTTTTCCCTGATCCGAAGCGGTTCCTGAGCTGGCTTCATGAGCAGGGGATGCATGTGACACTGAATGTCCATCCGGCGGATGGAGTACGGGCTTACGAGGAAATGTATGAGCCCATGGCGAAGGCTCTGGGCATCGATGTAGATCAGGAGCTGCCGGTAGAATTTGATGTGTCGGATGAGAAGTTTATGGAGGCGTATTTTACATATCTGCATCACACAAGAGAAGAAGAGGGTGTTGATTTCTGGTGGATCGACTGGCAGCAGGGTGTGTCTTCTAAGGTGGAGGGCCTGGATCCGCTCTGGATGTTGAACCACTATCACTATCTGGACAACGGACGCGACAAAAAGCGGCCTATGACTTTTTCCAGATATGCAGGTCCTGGCAGCCACCGTTATCCAGTGGGATTTTCGGGAGATACGATCGTCAGTTGGAAATCCCTTGCTTTCCAGCCTTATTTCACGGCGTCGGCTTCTAATATCGGGTACGGAATGTGGAGCCATGATATCGGCGGGCATATGTTGGGCATCCGGGATGATGAGCTGTGTGGCAGATGGGTACAGTTCGGTGTCTTCTCACCGATCATGCGTTTGCACTCGACGAACAGTATGTTTAATTCAAAAGAGCCGTGGCGGTATCGGCCCGAGATCTGTGCGATGATGGAAAAGTTCCTGCGTCTGCGTCATAAGATGCTGCCTTATCTGTATACGATGAATTACAGGCAGTATGCGGAACGTATCCCGATGATCCTGCCCATGTACTATTCGTATCCGAATGCCAGAGAAGCATACCAGGTGTCGAATCAGTATCTGTTCGGCAGTGAAATGATGGTGGCAGCCATCACCACGCCCTGCCTGAAAGGACTGAATATGGCGAAGACTACTGTATGGTTTCCGGAGGGAAGATGGTATGATATCTTTACCGGATTGTGTTATGAAGGCGGCCGGATGATGAATTTGTACCGTGATATCAATTCCATACCGGTATTTGCGAAGGCCGGTGCCATTGTGCCGTTCCAGGAGGAATATGGTATCAATGCAGGAGAGAATCCGCAGAAGCTGCATCTGTATGTATATGCAGGAGCGGATGGCAGTTTTACCTTGTATGAGGATGACAATACTTCTAACGACTACCGGGAAGGCAAGTGCGTGAAGACGCAGTACAGCTGGCAGGAAGAAACGGGCTGTCTGTGTATTCATAAAGCAGAGGGTGAACTTGCCCTGGTGCCTGAGAAGCGGGATTATATCATTACCTTCTGCGGCATCACGCAGGCGAAAGTGTCCTGCGAGCCGGAGGAACAAGTGGCAGATGGGGGCAGAGTCGTATCTGTGGGACAGGATGCTATGGGCCGGCTGGAGGTCGTATTGGAGCACGTGCCCGTTACGAGTAAGATCACGATATCCCTGCAGGAGAGGTCGTATGCTGATAAAGAGATCGTGGACAGATGTTTCAGGATCCTGGACCGAGCGGAGATCGAGATGATGGTAAAAGAGAGCGCGTTCCATGTGGTGGAAACGCAGAAGGATACAGCGAGACTCTTGGGTGGTCTGTTGGCACTTCAGCTTGACACTGACCTGTATGGAGCGCTGGCGGAGATTGTTTCAGCCTGAGTAGGATCGGCTGGCGGGGGGATGAGAATGGAAGGCAGGAAGCGAAAAGAACACAGATGGAAGAAGAGCAGGTCAATCGTACATATTACGCTGGAAGCCATGATTCCGGTATGTGTTTTATTCCTGCTTCTCCTGCTCTTTATGTTTCGGAGCGTGAACGAGGCGCAGAGTATGGCCTACCGATATCTGCAGGATATGGCAGAGGCAAATGCAAAAAAGGTGAAGGAAGATATCAGTATGATCAACTCTGAGATGGTCTATCTGATCAAACAGGATAAGAACATAGCCGGTCTGCCGGAGGATATCACACCAAAGACGACTCGCTATTATGAACTGCTGGATGATATTGTTTCTCTCAACAAGACATTGAGGCTGCGTTACGGCGGACACTATTTCTTCTATGAGTATGTGGAAGCGGCGGACCTGCTCATACTGGATAATCATGCTTATTTTCCGGTGAGTCAGAAAACCGGGGAGGCCAAAGGACTGGAAGAAATGATCCGGGGTTATCTGTCCGGAGAAGAGAAGCGCTCTGAGTGGAATTACTTCAAGGCAGATGAAGAGACTTATCTGTTTTGTTTCTATGAGACGAATGGCAAGGCAGTGGGATGCATCGTGAATCTGGAAGACCTGCTGACGGATTTCAATATCAGCAATCTGGGATATGAGAGCATACCTTTCTTTATCGCCGATGACGGGGAACTCCTTATGCGTAAACAGGAAGAGGAAGAGAAAGTTATGCAGGCAGTCCGGGACAACCTCTTTTTCAAATCCCAGGTGCATACGTATGAGCTTGGCAGGATCGGGCAGCTGAAACTTTTGATAGATTCTTCCGAGGGAATCCTGGACAGGATCGTTGTGCTGCAAGTCATGAGCACGGTGCTGGCGGTTTCCATTATCCTGGCAGTCACGGTGATCGCTTTTGTCTATTACAAGAGGATTCTGGCGCCTATGAAATTGTTTGTGAAGAGACTTAGTAATCCGGAAGAAGAAAAGTGGCTTCATGACATGGATAGCCATCAGCTACTTGAGTTGGAGATGGCCAGCAAGGAATTCAGAGAGATGATGCGGCAGATCCAATCACTGAAGATCGCGATCTATGAAAAGGAACTGATGCAGAGTAAAACGGAATTGGAATATGTACAAGAGCAGATCAGACCGCATTTCTATCTGAATTGTATCAGTGTGATCCACAGTATGGCAGAGAAATATCGTGCGGATGACATTATCATGATCGCAGAGAAGCTGTCAGATTATTTCCGCTATGTGGTCAATGATTCTTATGTGCTCAGACAGATCGGACAGGAAGTTGCGCATATCAAGGATTATATCGATATCCAGAAACTCAGATATGAGGACTTCTTCCGGTTTGAGGTGATGATGGACGAAGAAGTGGAGAACTGTATGATTCCTCCGCTGGTTTTGCAAGTATTTGTGGAAAATGCCATTAATCATGGGGTGAATTTTGAGAAACAGGTGGAGATCACGCTATATATTGCGTTGGAGCAGTATCGGGAGGAAGATTATCTGTATATCTGTGTGTCGGATACAGGGGATGGATTTTCAAAAGAAGCGCTGGATAAGATCCAAAACGGAGGAAACATCGTATATAACGGCAGGAAACATGTAGGTATACAGAACACTTTGGAGCGTCTGCGGATCATATATGGCGAGAAAGCACAGGTCAGTTTCTTTAATATGACAGAGCATTGCGGCGCGGTAGTAGAGCTGCGGATTCCGGTACAGATGCAGGACGACTGAGATTTTTCTCTTGCGGTAAAAAAGCCGTAGGCGTATAATGATACGTTGAGGATGGATGTAATTGATAGAATATATATTATCGCAGAAACAGGAGGAACGCAGGATGAATGATAAGGTAGCGGCTTTACTGAACGATCAGATCAACAAGGAATTTTACTCGGCGTATCTGTATCTGGATATGGCTAATTTCTATAGCCGGAAAGGTTTAGACGGCTTTGCCAACTGGTATGAGATCCAGGCGAAGGAGGAACAGGATCATGCAATGCTGATGTACCAGTATTTGCACAACAACGGGGAGACGGTCACTCTGGAGGCGATCGCGAAGCCGGATAAGACCTTTGAGGTACTGATGGATCCGCTGAAAGCAGGACTTGCGCATGAGCAGTATGTGACTTCTCTGATCAACACCATCTATGAGGCGGCGCAGGAGGTGAAAGACTTCCGCACCACACAGTTTTTGGACTGGTTCATCAAGGAGCAGGGAGAAGAAGAGAAGAATTCTATGGATCTGATCACTAAGATGGAGCTTTTCGGAGATGATGCCCGTAGTCTATATATGCTGAACAGCGAATTGGCGGGACGTGTGTATTCGGCTCCGTCACTTGTGCTGTAGGAAATTTAAACTGATATTGGAATGGACTTTAAGGTCTTGCTTTTGTCATTCGGTGGCTGGAGCAGGGCCTTTGTTTTTGAGAGTAGCGGAGTGTTGCATTTTTGGGAAGACGCCTGGGACGTTTTTACAGGTTCACCCGTCTAATCAGTAGAGAGGAAATAAAGAGGAGGGAAGCCGTTGATGAACAAGCTGATAAAACGTGCGCAGCGCAGGGATGCGGACGCCTTTACCGAATTGATGCAGTCTCAAATGCAGAGCATGTATAAGACTGCGAAAATGATGCTTCGGAATGATGAAGATGCTGCGGACGCCATATCTGAGACGATCCTGATCTGCTGGGAAAAGATGGGACAGCTGAGAAAAGCGGAATTTTTCAAGACATGGATGACCAGGATCCTGCTCAATGAATGCTATAATATCTTAAGGCAGAGAAAGCATGTATATCCGGTGGAGGAGATTGCAGAAGTGATGGAGCCGGATAATGCTTACGCGAATGTGGAATGGATGGAGATGCTGCGCAGGCTGGATGAGAAGTACAGAATGGTCTTGATCCTATATTACGTTAATGGGTTAAAGACGACGGAAATCGGATCGGTCTTACATATCCCGGTCAGCACGGTGAGGACGAGACTGGCCAGAGGGAGAGACCAGATGGCAAAGCTTTACGGCGCGGAGCAGATGTAGCGTGGAAACACTTGCTGCAGGCGGTGAAGCAGGACAAAAGCAGGGTTGAGATAAGCAGTGCTTTAATATTGTAAGACAGAAAGGGAAGATCATGAGAGAAAAAGATATCATCGAAAGTTTACAGAAAGATATTGCGATTCCGGACATCGTGCAGACAAAGGCCGATCGGATATTTCAAAAGATCCGCAAAGAAAATGAGACAGCGATCACGATGCAGACAGGAAACAGAAAATGGAAGACGGCATGGATCGCGGCCGCCGCAGCGATTCTGGCCCTTGGCACAACGGTGTGTGCAGCCGTCTATGGGTACGGCATCAGAGGTCTGGAAACTGAATTCCTGATGACATCGGAGCAAAAGCAGATTTTGGAAGAAAAGGGGTATATGACGCCCATTGTGGAGGAAACAGGCAGGCGTGACGGTGTTACTTGCCAGGGTGTTACGATAACACCAATGCAGATGGTCGTTGATAAACGGTTTGCATGGATTTCTTTTCAGGTGAAGGGATTTGTGCCGGAGGAAGGGAAAGAACCTGGAGTCTATAGGTGGAAGATAACGGTTGATGATGACGAGGATGCGACGATCCAGGCGTACGGCGGGTTTTACGATGGACTTCAGTATACCAGCGATGGGTTTGTGCGTGAGGATGGAACGCCGGCATATGATGCAGAAGGCAATCTGCTCCCAAAGTATGTGGATGAAGAAGGATGTATGGAGTATATTATCGAGATTGTCGGTACAAGTTATGAGAAAGGACTGATCGGCTCTTCTTTGCATGTCGAGCTGGAAGGTCTTGGAAGTATGGATAAGGTGGAATATATTCCGGCTGTGGAGGGCGTATGGGCGTTTGATCTGGAATTGAAGGGGTCTGACGCGGTCAGGAAGATAGTACTGGACACCACGCTGGGGGACAGCGGCGCCACACTGAAATATGCGGAAATATCGCCTATCTCGGTTTATGTGCTTGGAGAGTTCCCACTGCAGAAGGAGGAGACAGAGTCGGAGAACGGAAAAGGAGAAACAATACTTAATGAGACGTTTGTACATGCGCCGGACTTTGTGGGATTGAAGATGAAAGATGGCAGTCTGCTGACCTATATTATCAATGGAGGGACGGTGGGCTATCCTGATTCGGAGAAAGAGGTTTACCGGTGGGCTTGTAGCATTACACCAGCAGTCGATCCGGAGGAAATTGACGCGCTGTTGTTCCAAAAGTCGATCCCGCAGACGAATGCACGGGGAACTTATGAATGCAGGGAAGAAGACTTGTATATCGTACCGTTAGAGTAGAGATACATTGCTGTTCATGGTGTCCTGCACCCCGTGGCAAGGGCATTGAGTACGTAGTACTCGCCAATAACTTAATGATTTCAGGTATTCAGCGTATAAAAAATATCCAGTTTAAAGCTATTGCCAAAATCGTCCGCTTGATGGATAATAAAACAGTATACTAAGTAGAATAAATGATCGCGGCTGCACAGACGTAAGGGTGCAGGTGAGGAAAGTCCGGGCTTCACAGGGCAGGATGCCGGATAACGTCCGGTGGAGGTGACTCCAAGGCCAGTGCAACAGAAATAAGACCGCCGGAGGCCGCGTTAAGCGGCTTAAGTAGTTTTGCGCAGGCAATGCTACGCGGTAAGGGTGGAATGGCAGTGTAAGAGACTACCGCTGCAGCGGTAACGCTGCAGGCTGTGTAAACCCCATCCGAAGCAAGACCGAAACGAAAGCAACAGATTGGCCCGATCTGCTTTCAGGTGGGTCGCTCGAGATATCCGGCGACGGATATCCTAGATAGATGATCATTCACGACATAACCCGGCTTATCGTTCTGCTTAGTTTACATAAGATTTTATCCGGAAACGGATCAGGGGCACAGGAGAGGAAATCTTATGTGCCCTATTTTGTTGAAGATAAGGTGTGTTTGATAAAGTGTTCGCGGCGTAAATTTGTTTTCTTGGAGGAAAGTGCGCAGCAGAAGAAAATGCGTAGCAGGGGAAAAGGTGTGGATAGGAAATCCGGCAGAATATTCCATTCGGTCATATTGTGTCTGCTTCTGACATGGACGATGCCGCTTTGTGTGCAGGCGGCAGCAAAAGGTGAGGATACCTTGCCGCCGCATTTGATCCAGTCAGTGACACAGCAGGAGATCTATGAAGGCATTGTCGCGCTTGGCATGTTACAGTGTCCCGTTCTAAAGGTGTCGGACTGTGAAAAAGCGTTCGAGAATGTTAAAGAATGTGTCGTGCGGGTCAATATGGGGAATGCTTATGGAAGCGGCATCGTATGGGAGATGACAGAAGAGAGTGTGATCGTTGCCACTAACAGACATGTGCTGGATTACTGGCAGGAAACAGACAGCTTTCTTTATTTTCAGCAGGGCCATTATGTGGATGCGTATATCGTGGGAGTATCCGGGAAGTATGACGTGGGGTTTCTGTCAGTGGATAACGGACAGTTTACTTATGACGAATTGGAAGAACTGCGAAGCATTGCTATGGATCAGAGTGCTTACGAGCAGTTGGATTCGGGAGATGAGATGTTCTGTGTGGGGGCCGGGCCGGGGCCGGAAGTGGGTGAACTTCTGTTCCATAAGGCGAAGCTGGAAGAACGGGCGCGTTACATTGAGGAGTTCGGAACTGAGATGCTGTATGGGTACGGGTTTGCCAGAACGGGGATGTCAGGCGGTGGTATTTTTGATGGGTACGGCCATTTGATCGGTATGGTGACCGGCGGGACACTGCAGAATGAAGTGGCCGGAGTACCATTGCCGGCTATCGTGGAAGCGTACCAGGAGATTGTCTGTTGCCAGACAGAGTGAGGCAGCAGGAGAGGCAGAATAAGTTGTGAAGACAGCGAAGAATCATTCGATTGAAAGGCTGTGAAGGCGATGGAGAAGCAGGATAAAATTTCATTTCAGGTTAGGGAGAGTAGGATATCGCTTGTGGCAGGGATTCTGTCGATTGGTTTTGCGATATTCATCTTTGTGATGTGGATCTTGCACCCTAAGGGGCAGAGCGGCGGCCTGCTCTTATATGTGCCGCTTCTGTTCATGGCGGGAAGCGGGTTCGGTCTTTGCATCGTTTACCGAAACAGGAGAGTGATCGTAGAGGAAATGAGTATATGTTATGTAAACTCATTAAAGAAAACGAAACAATTTACACTTGATGAGATTGGTTTCTGTAAGTTGGATATGGGCGGCGGCAAAATAACAATGATTCTTTACGATTTGGTCGGAGATAAGTTATGTAAACTTGATTTTGGCATGCGGGGTACGGGGGAATTTCTGCAGTATCTGGTAGATAATAAAGTTAAGACCGAACTTGACGGTAGACGGGGAAACAGGCGGGAGAGTTTTCTGCCGGAGCTGATCGTGAAAGAGACGACAGTCTGTGCAGAGGAGATCGCCAAATGCGCAGAAGCTTTTTATGATGAAGTGGAGAAGATCTTCCGGGACTGGGAGAAGCGAAATAAGAGATTTGAGGTAGAATGGGAGATCGGATTTGCAGAATATACGGAAGAGGATCTGGAGAAACAGGCGAAACAGAAGCGGTCTTGGGAGTGGACGAGTTCTCTGGCGGAGGGGATGGCGGAGCTGCCGGAAGATTATGAGTGTGTATTGGAGGCATATCTGAAGAGGGATGGGGGCTATATCGTGGATCGAAGGGGAGAAATCGTATCCATGCAGATGCCCTATTTGAGCAGATGCTGGTCTTATCAGATCGGTGAGAGGACACGGATCAGAAGATCGGATGAGAAGACGTTGACAGAGGAGATTGAGCAGTATCTGGAAATGTTGTCTAAGGAAATGCCAAGACATAAATACCGGATGGAATCCTTTTCCATCAGGCATCCGCTGCAAAAGAGCGCGGGCAGATTTGGTATGACAGGAAAGTAAAAGCAGACGGGATATGCATGTTTACAAAAGAAATTGTCAGATAATAATATACGGTAGTTCCATAATGTGGTAAAATGATTGCGGAGACGATCATTTTATGACCCCGGCATTGGCGGGGCAAAAGAGAAGATTGAGAAAATAACGTGGAAGATCGCAAGGAGGGTAAGGGTATGGCACTATTTCAGATCAGCAATGACAAGATCACGATACAGGTGGACAGCATGGGGGCAGAGCTTAAATCGCTGAAAGACGTGGCTACGGGCAGGGAATATATGTGGCATGCAGATCCGCAGTATTGGAAAAGGACTTCGCCGGTTCTTTTTCCGCTGGTAGGAGGCTTAAAGGGCGGCATATACAGACTGGACGGCCGGGAATATCCGATGGGACAGCATGGATTTGCCAGAGATATGGAATTTCAGTTAAAAAGTCAGGTGGCCAGTGAGATCTGGTTTGTGCTTGAGTCAAATGAGGAGACGATGCAGAAGTATCCTTATCCGTTTACATTGGAATTGGGCTATGAACTTAAGGAAAATACCGTTATTGTGAAGTGGGTCGTGAAGAATCCGGCGGAAGAAGAGATGCATTTTTCGATTGGCGGGCATCCAGCGTTCCTTTGTCCGATCGAGGAAGGAACGAAGCAGACCGATTACAGCATCCGGCTGGATGCCGGGGAGAAGGTGGCGGTTTCCACTTTGGATAACGGACTGGTGGATGGGAAGACAGTGGATCATAGTCTGGATCAGGGCATGCTCTCTGTGACAGAGCATCTTTTTGACGGGGATGCATTGGTGATCGAGCATGACCAGGCACACAGTGTGGCATTGGTGAAGCCGGACGGAGAGACATACCTGACGGTAACTTTTGATGCGCCTCTGTTTGGTATTTGGTCCCCGCCGAAGAAGCAGGCGCCTTTTATCTGTATTGAGCCTTGGTATGGAAGATGTGACAGGGCGGATTTTGCAGGAGACTGGACGGAACGGGAATGGGGACAGACTCTTGCGCCGGGCGGGACATTTCAGACTGCGTATACGATCACGATCTCGTAAGGGTTGACTGGTCGCAGAAGTCTGTAAAAGATATTTCCGAAAGTTACATGCGTTTTGCAATAAGAAAGTACAGAGATAATAAGCCGGACAGAGTAGCGAGGGAGAGCGGAGACTGAATCGTTACCAGAAATTGTTGGAGGAGAAGAATGGCACCGATCGTACAGTGTATGGGACTTACTAAGACATATGGCAGGAAGATCGCACTGAACCAGGTTCATCTGAATCTGGAGCGGGGAAGGATCATCGGTCTGCTGGGGCCTAACGGAAGCGGCAAGACAACATTGATCAAGATCATGAATGGGTTGCTAAATCCTACATCGGGAGATATTTTGATCGAAGGTGTCAGGCCCGGTGTGGATACGAAATACAGGATCTCCTATCTGCCGGAGCGCACGTATCTGTATCCTGGTATGCGGGTGGAGGAGATGATCCGGTATTTTCAGGATTTTTACCCGGATTTCAGGATGGACAGGGCTTATGATATGTTGGCGAGACTGCAGATCGAGCCGCGGGAGCGGCTGAAGAACCTTTCCAGAGGAACGAAGGAGAAGGTGCAGCTAATCCTGGTGATGAGCAGAGATGCGGACCTGTATATTCTCGACGAACCGATCGCAGGCGTTGATCCGGCATCCAGAGACTATATTCTGCATACGATCGTGCAGAACTATAACAGAAATGCGACGATACTGCTTTCCACGCATCTGATAGCCGATGTGGAGAGTATTTTGGATGAGGTCGTATTTATTCGATACGGCAATATCATCCTGCAGGCCAGTGCGGAGCAGATCAGGCGGCATGAGGGGAAATCTGTGGATCGGTTTTTCAGGGAGGTGTTTGCGTGTTAGGGAAGTTGATGAAATATGAGTGGCAGGCTACCTGGAGATTACTTCTTCCGGCAAATCTCCTGATCGTTGTGATGACCTTCTTTGCCTGCATGGCGATCAGGCTGAATCTTGGGGATATCAAGAATGAAGGCATTGTCTTTGCTGCCGTCATGATTCTGGTAACGTATGTGGGCAGCATGTTTGTGGTCATGATCGGAACGGCAATCTATCTTATCTATCGCTTCTATACTTCGACGTACGGCGATCAGGGCTATCTGCTGCATACGCTGCCGGTGGATAAGCACCATATTGTGATCGCGAAAGTGGCGGTCAGTACGGCATGGATACTGCTCAGCAGCTTTCTGGTGTATCTGTCGATACTTTTCATCTTTGCTAGTGAGAAAGGTGTTATACCGGAACTGGTCGACAGCATGCGGGTGCTCGCGGAGGAGATGAGTGGCAGGCCTTCCCTTTTTGCCGGTGTTATGACGATTACGGCTTTTGTGGTATCGGTGCTGGCCAGAGTATTGAAGGTGACCGCATGTTTGTCTTTGGGACAGCTTTCGGCAAATCATAAGCTTCTGATGTCATTTGCTTATTATTTCGGGATTTATTTCCTGCAGCAGATCTTGCGTTCCTTCTATTATTTGCTTCTGGGGATGATCAACAGAAGGTTTGATACCTATTATTATGGACAGACGTGGGAAGTGACACTGCTGGCCGGATTGGTCTATACGGTAGTTTTTTATGCTGTGACCTGGTATACCATGGATAAGCAGCTGAATCTTGATTAGGCTATTATTCACGGGTCAGGAATGCGCCAAGCTGCGCATTCCGTGACAACATGATTCGGCTGGTTTCCGGGATTTCTTGACATATCGGTGAAACTTGGTATTATATATAGGAAACGGCGGATTACCTTGTCGTTTCCTATTGTTGTATCATAGGAAAGTGCATCCTATGATACAAAACCGGATGCGCAGCTACGCGCGCGGAACATAAGCTGCGCTTGCCATGGAAATTAAAAGGCGAGGGTGTGCGAAGCGCACTTTTGTTCTGATACTGATGGCATATTTTTTAAGAAAGTAAGGTGTTATTTTTATGACAAAGATTGATATTATTTCCGGATTTCTCGGAGCCGGTAAGACGACATTGATCAAGAAACTGCTAAAGGAGGTTTTGGCAGATTCCAAGGTAGTTCTGATCGAGAATGAATTCGGGGAGATTGGAATTGACGGCGGCTTCCTGAAGGACGCCGGAATTGAGATCAAAGAGATGAATTCCGGATGTATCTGTTGTTCTCTGGTAGGCGATTTCGGAGCTTCCTTACGGGAGGTACTGGATACGTACACACCGGAGCGTATTCTGATCGAGCCCTCGGGCGTAGGTAAATTGTCGGATGTTATGAAGGCAGTACAGGATGCTATGGCGGACAGAGAAGTGGAATTGAACAGTGCGGTGGCAGTAGTAGATGCATGTAAATGTAGAATGTACATCAAGAATTTTGGAGAATTTTTCGTCAATCAGATCGAACATGCAGGAACCGTTATATTGAGTAGGACAGACAAGCTGAGTGAGGACAAACTGACTGCCTGCGTAGAGCTGATTCGGGAGCATAATGCGAAGGCGACGATCATCACGACATCTTGGGAGGCGCTGGAAGGAAAGGATATTCTGGAGACGATCGAGGGAGCCAGAGACCTGGAGGCAGAACTGATGCAGGAAGTGATGGCACAGGACGGCGGTCATGAACACGGGCCTGACTGTACTTGCGGCTGTCACGATCACGAAGGGCACGAACACCCTCATGAGGAACATCACTACCACGATCACGAAGGGCACGAACATCATCATGAGGAGTGCTGTCATCACGATCATGAGGGGCACGAACATCATCATGAGGAGTGCTGTCATCACGATCATGAGGGGCACCATCACCATCATCATGCAGATGAGATCTTTACTTCCTGGGGCCTGGAAACACCTGCTGTATACAGCCAGGAGGAGATCGCGCATATTTTGGAGCAGTTGGAGCAGCAGGAAGTCTATGGTATGGTCCTTCGAGCAAAGGGCATGGTAGCTTCCCGTGACGGTGGATGGATTTATTTTGATTATGTGCCGGGGGAGAGCAATATCAGAAGTGGGAAACCGGATGTGACGGGTAAGTTCTGCGTGATCGGTTCAAAGTTAAAGGAAGATAAGCTTACGGAACTTTTCCTCAGATAGTATGATCATAATAAACGATATAACAGGAAGGGTGTGGATTTATTTATGAAATCGGTCTACATGATCAATGGATTTCTCGAGAGCGGCAAAACGGAATTTATCACATATACACTTGCGCAGCCTTATTTTCAGGTGAGGGGAAAGACCTTGCTGATCTTGTGTGAAGAGGGTGAGAATGAATATGATGAGAAGCTGCTTAAGCTAAGCCGGACAGAATTGGAATTGATCGAGAGCGAAGAAGAATTTAACAGTGGCAGATTGATCGAGTTGGAGAAGAAACACAAACCGGAGCGTATTATAGTCGAGTATAATGGGATGTGGAATTATAAGGAGATGAAATTGCCGTGGCATTGGAAGATCGAACAGCAGATCACGACGATCGATGCTTCTACATTTCCAATGTATTTTACGAATATGAAGTCATTATTGGCGGAGCAGCTTCGGAAATCGGAGATGATCATTTTTAACCGATGTGACGGTGTACAGGATCTTAGCAGCTACAAGCGTAATGTCAAGGCGATCAATCCTAAGGCTGAGATCATATTTGAAGATTCTAACGGGGAGATCAATGAGATCATGGAAGACGATCTGCCATACGATCTGAAATCACCTGTCATTAAACTAAATAATGAAGGATATGGCATCTGGTACCTGGATTCTTTGGATCATCTGGAGCGTTATGAGGGAAAGACGATTCAGTTTGTGGCGATGGTATTAAAACCCAAGGAGTTTCCGAAGGGCTATTTTGTGCCGGGACGCATGGCCATGACCTGTTGTGCGGAAGATATGGCATTTCTTGGATTTGCCTGTGAATATGACAAGGCGGATGTTCTGAAGGAAAGACAGTGGGTGAAGGTGACCGCAGAGGTTGCCAAAGAATATTTTGCAGATTATCAGGGGGAAGGTCCCGTGCTTCACGCAGTGGAGGTGGAACTGACGAAGGCACCCAAAGAGGAGATCATCAGTTTTATGTGAAGTAAAGTAACGACATACTATATTTCTGCTCTTGATTCTTGCTAAAGCTGTATAGGAAAGCGGCGGCAAGGCTGAATGCGAAATCTCCAAAGTCGTCAACTATGGTATCAGAGAAATTTGAAGGAAGGCCAGGGACACATAAGGACTGTGATTATGTGTCCTTTTTATGTCACGATTGATAGTTGTTATTTCCGCGAGCAACGAGCCGAGTGGTTGCTTGCAGCGGGGCTTTGATTTCACGGGGTTGGCAGCTTTATGAGCAGGAGTTAACGGGAAGGAGCAGATATGACGGATGAGCGGGAGTTGCTGCAGCTGAAGAAAAGGTTGACAGAGCTTGCAAGACGATCTTATGAACAGGGAATCTATACATTTACTCCTTTTCTGGGACTGTCGCAGCAGCAGGCATTCTATGAAATACAACGGGAAGTGGCGTATGCGGGGGTTGGGATGGAAGGTGGCAGTCCCGTATGTGAACGCAAGATGATACGATTCGGCAGCGTGGAGCATCTTGGCTATGAGGAAGAATATCCGATCCGGTGTGTCAGGATTGAGCCTGTTGCACCTAAATTTGCAGAGAAACTGGCCCACCGAGATTTCCTGGGAGCGATCATGAATCTTGGAATTGAGCGGGATACGGTGGGAGATATCTTCGTCCAGGATAAGGCAGCGATGATATTTTGTCAGGAAAGCATCGCGCCATATCTGACAGAACAGTTGAGGCAAGTGAGGCGTACGCCGGTAAATTGTGTGGTGACAGAAGTCACGGAAGAATTGAAAACACCTGTTTTGGAAAAAATATCTATGTCGGTTTCTTCCGCAAGAATTGATGCCGTTATTTCCAAGATATATAATCTGTCCAGAAACCAGAGCATGGAATTGTTTAGGGTAGGTCGGGTTTATGTGAACGGAAGGCTGGTTGAGAATAACAGTTATGCGTTGAAGGAAAAAGACAGTGTTACGGTAAGAGGATTTGGCCGCTTCCTTTATGCGGGCATACAGGGAGAGACGAAGAAGGGCAGGATACGTGTTGATGCAAAGCTGTATCGATAGGCAGGTTGAAAAGATTGAAAATTAAAATTTTCAATCGCGAGATTTGTGTCTGCGCGTTGCTTGCCACAAACTCAATATGCGCAAAAACCCGCGCAGAAATGGGGGAAACATGAAGAAAAATCATGGGAAAAGGGTGGAAATATGCAAAGGAGATGATCTCATATGATTCAATATAAGGCTTTTCAATGGCTGTTTTTCTTTTATTTATACTGCTTTTTTGGCTGGTGCTTTGAATCTTCTTATGTGTCTTTGAAATCAGGCAGGATAGTAAACAGAGGATTTATGCGGGGGCCCTTTTTGCCATTATATGGGAGTGGGGCGATCATGATGTTGATCGTTTCGAGTCCTTTTCAGGATAACATTTTGCTTACCTATATCGCCGGCGTGATCGGGGCCACGGCGCTGGAATATATAACGGGTGTTACGATGGAGGCCTTGTTCAAAGTCAGATATTGGGACTATTCAAAGCAGCATTTCAACTTTCAGGGGCATATCTGTCTAAGTTCCTCTATTGCCTGGGGGTTTTTGACGATTCTAATGACCAGGGTCGTGCATAGGCCGGTGGAGCAGTTTGTACTGTCGATACCAGGGAGTTTGCTCTTTCCGCTAACAATGCTTCTTACGATATATATTGTGGTTGATTTTACGTTGTCCTTCAAGGCTGCTATGGAGATCCGGGATCTGCTTGATAAGATGCAGAAACTAAAAGAAGAAGTAGAACGTCTGCAACGTCGCTTGGATGTGATCATTGCTTTTAACAATGCAGAAAAACTGCAGCGCCGTCAGGAGAATGAACAAAGCCTGGCAGAGCTGAGCACCGGAGTAAAACAACGTTTTGTAAGTTTAAAGGAGAGTATTCAGAACATGCCTGCAGCGTATGGAGAGGGGATCAGAGAAGAGATTGCAGAACTTCGAGGAAGATTCAGTCACTATATTGATGCGCAGAAGAACTACAGAGAGATGCTGGGATTTTATAAACGGGATATGATCCGCAGCAATCCTACTATGGTCTCCAAGAAGTTTAAGAATGTTCTGGAAGAACTAAAGCATATCGTAAGTGGTGACCAACAGCATGAAGAGGAAGAACAGGAATAAATAAGGAAGATCAGGAATAAAGAGGACGATCAGATCACTTATACAGTGACATGATCGTCTTTGTGACTGATCGAACTATAGCGTCTGTGTAATCGATGGCCTGAGCGGATCGATTCTATGATCTGATTCTCCATCAATTCAAGATTTCTTGCCTTACGGCGAAACAGAGCACACGCCTTGTTGTAGAACCAGAAAGAATAAACGAGGACGTCGTTGATCTTGCCCAGTTTATCCTTCGTCGTATGGTCGTAGTGCCGGCCGCCGATTATGGTGGTCTTGCCGGCTTTGATGTAATGGATCAATTCTGTCTCATTGGTGATGTATTCTTGCAGTATCGTGTAACCAAAACCGACACAGGCGGCCTTGTGAGAATCGCTTCCGCCGATGCACGGTAGATGATATCGGCTGGCAAGCTGCATGGCGCGCATGTTAGAGTCTGCATCTTCACAGGCATTATAACCTTCCACGAAATCGAAACGCCGGTAGATGATCTGTGCAAGTCTGCCATGTAAAGTATTGCGTATGCTTAAGAATTTCTCACCGCAGGGATGAGCAGGCCCGATGATACCGCCATAGCGATGAACGATCTCGATCAGCAGGATGACGGGTAGTCCACGCAATTCTAAAATGGGCAGCTTGACACCGACAGGCATAATGATCAACATATGTCCGGCGTCGATCGTATCGTATTCTATACCCTTCAACACTATGAAATCTTCAGGCTTCTGGGGAAGCTTCTTATAATACCGGTATGCCTTATAGGAATCGTGGTCTGTGATCAGCATGCCGTGGTAACCCTTCTGCTTCAGTATTTCTATATTTTCCAGTAATTCCAGTTTACAATCCGGAGAACCTTCTTTTGTGTGACAGTGCATATCCAGTTTCATATAACTCCATCATGCCTTTCCAGCTTTATAAAGAATCTTTCATGATCGCGGATGTATCCTTACATTTAGGATTACATAGTATATTCTACCTCTGTTATTCAAAAAAATCCATATTTTTTTCTATCCTTTTTTACCGCATGTAACAGTTCAGCCCTCCTCATTCATAAAAGCGTCTGCTGCGCAGCCGACGCCGCTTTGCGGCTCAACTTTAAACGAACTTTGTTCGTTTTTTTATACTGAGGGCGCTCCGCTCATAAAATAATCTGCTGCCAGTGTTTTGTGTGCAAGCACCCACACACAGTCCGCAGATTATTTCATGGCTGAACTGTTACTACCGCATTTGCTTTGCCGTGATTTAAGCAGGAAGCCACATCGACCGGTAAGTTGACCGGTACTGTATGAAAAGGAACGGATTCGTGACCTTGCTGTCATAACTTGGACAAAGGTTCATATATTGAGGTAAGGAGGAATGCAAATGAGACAGGAAGAAATACTGCGTATGTTTCCACAGGATATGCGAAGAAGGTGGGAACAGGTTGCAATGCAGGCGGATGGTCTGCAGGAGATCCGGCTGCGAGTGAATGTTCCTGCGGCTGTCTGGATCGATGATAGAGAATGGTTTGTAGATACAGAGGGCAGACTGGTGAACAGATGGCCGCAGGAAGGCATTTGCAGGCCGGAAGAATTGGACGCGATCTTAAAGCATCTCTGCCAGTATTCTGTATATGCATTTGCAGATGAGATCCGGCAGGGGTTTTTGACGATACAGGGGGGCCATCGAATAGGCTTATCGGGACAGGTCATCTTAGAAGAAGAAAATAAGATACGCAATCTAAAATACATACGCTATTTAAATATCCGTATCGCGCATGAGATCAAGGGTGTGGCGGACCGGATCTTGCCATATCTGTATGATGAACAGGGACAGGCGTTCAATACATTATTGATCTCGCCGCCCGGCTGCGGTAAGACAACTATGCTGAGGGATATTATCAGACATCTGTCTAATGGGACAGTTTATGGAAAAGGGATGAATGTCAGTGTGGTGGATGAGCGGTCAGAGATCGCCGGAAGCTATCTGGGTATCGCCCAGAATGATGTGGGTATCAGAACGGATGTACTGGACGGGTGTCCGAAACAGGAGGGCATGATGCTATTGATCCGCGCCATGTCTCCGCAGGTTCTGGCCGTGGATGAGTTGGGCAATGAGGGTGATATACGAGCGCTGCAGGTGGCCAGTGGATGTGGCTGCAAGCTTCTGGCTACGATTCATGGCACTTCACTGGAAGAGGTGCGGAGTAAAAAATACATGTGTAATATTATCGCAGACAGGCTTTTTGAGAGATACCTCGTGCTTACCAGAAAAAACGGGCGCTGTGAGATAGAGGGTATTTATGACCAGGAAGGGATGCGATGTTGAGATTAGCTGGCTGTCTCTGCATATTAGCGGGCTGTATTGGCTGGGGCGGCAATAAGATCAGGGAAGAGAAAAAGAAAATACGGCATTTTCAGGAGCTGATCCGTATTATCAGAAGGATTCAAGGCGAGATCAGGTATGGAAAACATACACTGCCGGAAATCTGTTTGATATTATCGGAATGTTGTGAAGAACCCTTTCGTGCGTGTTTCGGCTCCATTTACGAGAGAGCTGGCAGAGAGGATGACAGCTGCCTGGAGCAGATCTGGACGCAGGAGATGACAGGATTGATGCAGTCCGTATCTCTGCAGAAAGAAGAACAGGAGATATTAAGAAACCTGCCGCAGAATCTGGGATTACAGGAGGAGAAATACCAGGCAGAGAGTATCGGACAATCCATGGACCTGCTCATCAGAAAGTGCAGGCAGGCAGAAGACGCCTATGAGAACAAATCCAGAGTGATATTCAGTCTGAGTATTCTGACGGGAGTATTTTTGGTGATCCTGGTGTTATAGAGCGGGATACATAAGGAGGATACATGAGTGTAAGTCTTATTTTCAAAATAGCGGCAGTAGGCATTCTGGTCACGATCTTGAATCAGGTCCTAAAGCACAGCGGCAGAGAGGAACATGCATTCCTGATCAGTCTGGCGGGACTGATCCTGGTATTGAGCTGGATTATTCCTTATATTTATGACCTGTTTGTGATGGTGCAGGATCTGTTTACGATGTAGAACAGCATCCGGCAGGTTATCGCAGCATACAATAACACTGCGTATGGTATGGGCATACACCTATTTGAGGAGAAGATGTTATGGAGATCGTTAAAATTGCATTCATCGGCATTGTCGGAATACTGCTTGCAGTTCCGCTCAAAAGCTATAAGGCGGAGTATGGGATTTATGTAGGGATAGCTGTCTGCCTAATTATTTTTGGGTATGCCATACAGTATTTTACTGGCATATTGTCATCCATGGAGAGATTGCGGGAATATCTTGAGGATAACTATAGTTATTTGACGGTTCTCCTGAAAGCGGTGGGAGCTACCTATGCATGTGAGTTTTGTGCAGGTATCTGTAAAGATGCGGGATACGGCGGAATAGCCGGACAAGTTGAGATACTTGGCAAATTGTATATTCTTTTGACAGGAATGCCTGTATTGATGACTTTGCTTGAGAGTATACAGTCAATTGCAGGATAAAGCACATGGTTTTTGCGCTGTATAAAAGGTTTTGCAGGAAATCCTTCATATTTACCTCTATTCTGAGGACGCGAGCAGCATAAATACCAATGAGAATAGAGTAGCAGATAATGGTGACGGATGTAATTTTATGACTGCAAGGGAAGGACAGGGATTGGGACATGGAAATGGGAGAAGGCAGCTTGATATGGGAAAGTGTAGATTTAAATGCAGCCATGCTTGACTTCCAGCGTCTGTATCCGGAATACACGTTTGACGGTGAGCATGTTTTGAACCTTATCCTGCAGGGCAAATTATGGGATGTCGTGAAGGAACTGACCAATGGAATAACGAGTGCGATTAATTCTCAGGCGGGGGAATTAAGGACTTTGTTCTTCACAATCTTGTTGCTGGGGATCGTAGCAGCCCTTTTTGTAAATTTTGCAGATCTGTTTCAAGACCATCAAGTATCAGATCTTGCATTCTATTTTGTTTATATGCTTTTGATCGCAGTGCTTCTGAAATCTTTTGAGAGTGGTATGAGCATCGTGAGGGGGATATTGGAATCGGTGACGGTCTTTATGAAACTTTACATACCGACCTATATGATAACGGTTGGCAGCGCTGCCGGCGTTGCTTCCGCATCAGTGTATTATCAGATACTGCTGTTCATTGTCTATCTGATAGAGTGGGGCTATCTGACGATACTGCTTCCGGTCATATACAGTTATGTTCTGCTCACCGTGATCAATGGAATCTGGATGGAAGAAAAGCTGGCGCTTCTCCTGGAACTGCTCGGTAAGGTAATAGGAGTCAGTATTAAGATCACGATGGGTGTCATTACGGGGTTTAGTATACTGCAGTCAATGATATCTCCTGTTATAGATTCTTTGCAGTCTTCCGCGCTCAAGAAAGCTATGGCGGCAATACCAGGGATCGGAGGGCTGACAGAAGGTATGTTTGAGATGGTGGTAGGCTCTGCAGTCCTGGTCAAGAACAGTGTCGGGTTGTATATTACTCTGGTCCTGATCTTAGTGTGCTGTGTGCCGGTGCTGAAGCTACTGCTTCTTGGCGGGGTGATCAAGCTGAGTGCAGCTCTGATGGGAATCATCAGTGACAGGCGTATGACAAACTGTGCAAACAGAGTTGGAGACGGTAACCTTATGCTGCTGAAGATAGCCTTATCTTCCGTAGGAATGTTCGTGATCCAGATTGCGGTCATCACTTACACAACGAGCGGCAGGATGTGACGTGCAGGTATTCGGAATTCTCTCCTGTGTCCGTTTGGAAGCTGCGCTTCTGCCGGTGGCAAGAGTGATTTGAGACTATATACAGGAAAAGAGGGAAATCTGTGATAGAGAATATAAAGAGAATAGGCTTGTTTATGATCGTTGCGCAGACATTTATTCATTTTGCTGCCGGAAAGCAGTATGAGAAATATATGAAAATAATCGCAGGTGTTATAGTATTATTATTGTTTGTCAGGCCGTTTTCTTCTCCGGGTATGGATTTTGAAGTACAATGGCAGCTGGAAATGGAACACCTGACAGAACAGATGAAAGAACAGACTGGTATATGGGAACAGACCATGCCAGATATGGATCATGGAACAGAGCGCAGGATCGTAGGGCAGTTTGAAAAAGAGATACAAGAAAAATTAAACAGAGAGGTAGCATTGGAAAATTTTACAATAACAGATGTTAAAGTTGAATGGGAGGGTGGTGATGAGAAAGGAAGCGTGGAAGCGTGGGAGAAGACTATTGGGGGCATTGTGATAACACTTAAGCAGACAGTACAGGAGGATCAGGATCTGGAGAAAGGAAATCATGTGGATCCGGTCACCATAGAGAGCATTCACGTGGAGACAGGAGGTCGGAAAGGAGGGCAGGAATGGCGAAATAACGAGACAAATCCGGAGGACAGTCAGAGGAAGAACGGTGGTGAGGCAAAACAGGAAACGGACCGGGATATGGAGACAGCAGAATATTGCAGGATGTTTGCCGAAGCTTTGGGAATAGAAGAGACGCAGGTGGAGGTGAATTACAGTGGGGGAAGGTAATAAAGTATTACAGAGGCTGACTAACGGAAAGAAGCTTCAGAAGGATCAGTATCTGATCATTATTCTGGTGGGCATTTTACTTTGCGTAATCGCAATTCCGACTAACAAAAAAGATTCAAAGTCCGATTTATCGAACATAAAGGATGATATAGTGGATGATCATAAGGGTTTAGATGATGTAGATGTGCCGGTAGATTATGTAGGCTGTTGGGAGGATAAGCTCGAAGATGCGCTCAGATACGTAGAAGGAGTGGGTAAAGTCAGGGTGCTTATTACACTGCATAGTTCTGAACAGAAGATCGTTGAGAAGGACGGACCGGAAGAACATTCGGAGACAACAGAGACGGACGCTGCGGGAGGGAACCGCACGATAGGAGAGAGCCGGATCGAGAAGAATACGATTTATACAGTCGATGCGCAGGGTGGGAATGTGCCTTATGTGGTCATGACAATACCGCCTGTCGTGGAGGGGGTTGTAGTGATCGCACAGATGGCGGATCGGGAGAACATACAGGAAGATATTATTCAGGCAATTCAGGTATTATTTGATATCGATGCGAATAAGATTAAAATAGTAAAGATGAAAAATAAACAGTGAAGGGGAGAAAGAATTGAAAAATATGATCAAGAAGAACCAAATGATGATCACAGCACTTGCGATCATGATCGCAGTGGCAGGATACCTGAATTTTGCAGGTACGAAGGTAACGGATGAAGACCTTATGACGGTCAATGGCGAGATCGCTACAGATGATATGGGGAATTTGGCAAAGAGTCAGGATGAGGCGGATCTTGCCAGTCTGACAGATTTATCTGAGGAAGATCTGGAACAGGCAGCAGGCGACATTGAAAGTCTGGACAGTGATGTGACTATGGCGGTAAATGGCGGCATTGACGAGGAACTGGCAGAAGCTCTGGCGGAAGAACAGCTGGAGGATGTACCGGGCGAAGCGGTCTTTACTTCAGGCACTGTCTCTGAGATGTCGGGCGCCAAGATGCAGAAAGAACAGACCAGAGCGCAGAATAAGGAAACATTGTTGGAGATCATCAACAATGCCAACATCAGTGATACACAGAAGCAGGAGGCGGTGAACAGTATGATCTCCATGACAGACATCGCAGAGAAAGAGACTGCAGCGGAGATCTTACTGGAAGCAAAGGGATTCTCGGACGCTATTGTCAGTATAGACGGAGAGAGCGTTGATGTGGTGGTCAATACGGAAGAGCTGACAGAGGCACAGAGGGCACAGATCGAAGATATTGTGATCCGTAAGACAGGAGTAGGGGCAGAATCAATCGTTATCAGTACAGTTAATGCAAATTAAGTGCATAATAGAAAGATTTATGATAAAATATATCCGTATGGCATTTTGCGGCGGAAATCATAGCAAAGCAGCCGATGCCCACCGATCGAAGGGGATTTTTCCGGAAGCAGCCGGAGATATTTGATACGACGGTGGGCGGAGCGGCGGCATATCGGAGCAGTTTAGTAATCATGCCGGAGTTTGCCGGATATTTAAGTTATAGAAGCTGGAGGATAAATTACGTGGGCAATTACGCGGAGGAGATTAACAAAAGAAGAACTTTTGCGATCATATCGCATCCGGATGCGGGTAAGACAACATTGACAGAGAAATTTCTGCTGTATGGCGGCGCGATCAATCTTGCGGGCAGTGTGAAAGGGAAAGCAACGGCAAGACATGCGGTCTCCGATTGGATGGAGATTGAGAAAGAGAGAGGAATCTCCGTTACATCATCGGTACTGCAGTTTGAGTATGACGGATTTTGCATCAATATTCTTGACACACCGGGACACCAGGATTTCTCGGAGGATACGTACAGAACGCTGATGGCGGCGGATTCGGCGGTCATGGTCATTGACGCATCCAAAGGAGTGGAGGCACAGACGCGCAAGCTTTTTAAAGTATGTGTTATGCGCCATATTCCGATCTTTACATTTATCAATAAGTTGGACAGGGATGCCAATGATACGTTTGAACTGCTTGATGAGATCGAGAAAGAACTGGGGATCGCGACCTGTCCCATCAACTGGCCGATTGGTTCCGGTAAAGGATTTAAGGGTGTTTACGAGCGTGCAAGCCGTAGTGTCATCACCTATGCGGATACAGAGAAGGGAACGAAAGAGGGACATGCTACCCGAATACCGATCGAGGAAGAGACAGCTTTGACGGAACAGATTGGAGAGGCGCAGAAAGCGCAACTCATGGAAGAGATAGAGTTGTTAGACGGAGCCAGTGCCGAATACGATCTGGAGCAGATACGGGCAGGAGAATTGACACCGGTCTTCTTCGGATCGGCGCTTACGAATTTTGGAGTGGAGATTTTCTTGCAGCATTTTTTGCAGATGACGACAACACCACTTCCCAGGAAGGCAGATGTCGGTCTGATCGATCCGGTGGAACATGAATTTTCGGCCTTTGTCTTCAAGATTCAGGCTAATATGAATAAGGCGCACAGGGACAGAGTCGCATTCATGCGTATCTGTTCCGGAAGATTTGATGCGAGTGCTGAGGTGAAGCATGTACAGGGAGGCAAGATCATGCGCTTGTCACAGCCGCAGCAGATCATGGCAGATGAGCGTAAGATATTGAGTGAAGCCTATGCCGGAGACATTATCGGTGTTTTTGATCCCGGTATTTTCTCGATCGGTGATACGATCTGTATGCCGAAAGAACAGTTTGCATATGAGGGAATTCCTACTTTTGCGCCGGAGCATTTTGCGAGAGTACGGCAGCTGGATACGATGAAGAGAAAACAATTTGTGAAAGGCATCACGCAGATCGCGCAGGAAGGCGCTATCCAGATCTTCCAGGAATTCAATACGGGTATGGAAGAGATCATCGTAGGAGTGGTAGGAGTACTGCAGTTTGATGTATTGAAATATCGTCTGGAGAATGAGTATAACGTAGAGATCAGGTTGGAGAATCTTCCGTATGAACATATTCGCTGGATCGAGAATACGGAGATCGATCTGGATAGACTGACCGGAACATCGGATATGAAGAAGATCAGGGACCTGAAAGGAAATCCGCTCTTATTATTTGTTAACCAGTGGAGTGTCGGCATGACCCTGGATAGGAATGAAGGGCTGATCCTATCGGAATTTGGCCGGAACTAGTACACTAGAGGCAGGGCAGTGTGCGCGGAATGAGAGGATATGCATATGAAAAGAACAGGCTTATTATTGATCGGTATGTTGGTTGTTACGGGATGTTTGACTTATGCATGGCGGATACTGCCTCGTCAGGAAAGCGATCTGTATATTCAGGAAAATGTCGGAGCTATGCAGGAAGAACCGGAACCGGCAGAGCAAGTCATTCAGCGGGAGAGTGAGCAGGGATATGCATATGGCAAGCTGCCTGCGGAGAAACAGGAACTGTATTTGGAGATCAGAGATGCGCTGATAAACTTCGAGGAAGATGTCAGATTGTCAAGCTGTGATAAAGCGGAGATCTCCGATGTATTCCAGTGTGTTTTGAATGACCATCCGGAAATCTTCTATGTGGAAGGGTATACCTATACGGAGTATACGCTGGGAGAGATTTTAAAGAAGATCACATTCACCGGCTCTTATCGTTTCAAGCAGGCAGAGATAGCAGAGAAGCAGAAATTGATCGATGCATATACGGAGCGATGTCTGAGCGGAATGCCTGCATATGCGGACGACTATACGAAAGTAAAGTATATTTATGAATACCTGATCCATAATACGGAATACGATGCTGCGGTGGGAGACAATCAGAATATTTGCTCAGTGTTCATTGAAGGGAGGTCGGTCTGCCAGGGATATGCGAAGGCGACGCAGTATCTATTGAATAAGGCCGGGGTTTTTGCGACTCTTGTGCTGGGACATGTGGTCGGTGGTGAAGGACATGCGTGGAATCTGGTACGGATCGATGGGGAATATTATTATGTAGATACGACTTGGGGAGATGCCTCGTATCAGGCAGTAGGTACCTCTACAGATTATCCTGCGGAGAAGATCCCTACGATCAATTACGACTATCTTTGCGTGCCGACTGAACAGATGAATCTGACTCATACGCTGGACAATGTAGTGGAGCTGCCGGAGTGCAGTTCCATGGCGGCTAATTATTATGTGCGGGAAGGGTTCTACTTTACAGAGTGGAATGAAGAGCAGGTGGAGAGAATCTTTCATGAGGAATACGAGAAGGGCAGCGCGTATGTGACGCTTAAGTGTGTGAATGAGGATGTATACAGGCAAATGCAGGAGGCGCTGATCGAGCGGCAGGAAGTCTTTCGGTATTTGGATTGTCCGGAAGGGATCGTGTCCTACTCGGATAATGAGAAGCAATACAGCATGAGTTTCTGGCTTTAACGGTAACAATTTTAAACATACTCTAGGCAAAAATGATAAAATTTGGTATACTTATTATCTGGGTTATTGTAATCGGGCAATACTATAGCAATGGAAATGGGAGATGAATATGGATCAGGAATTATCTAAGAATATTTATGTATTACAGGAAGATGAGAAAATAGGTACGGTAAAGATCGCAGACGACGTAGTTGCGATGATCGCGGCGCTTGCAGCGACAGAAGTGGAAGGGATTGCGGCCATGAACGGCAATATGGCAAAGGAGCTATTGAGTAGAGTTGGCGTTAAGGGACTTGCCAAAGGGGCGCGGGTCGAGATCTTTAATAAGAAGGTTAAGGTAGAACTTGCTATCGTCATGGAATACGGGTTTAATATTCCGGCGACCTGTCAAAGAGCGCAGAGTAAAGTGAAGAGTGCGATTGAGAATATGACAGGGCTGGAAGTGACTGATGTCAATATCCGGATAGCGGGAATCAATGTGTCTAAAGAGAAATAGTATACGGAACATTTTCGCTGGAGCCACAAACTCGAGATTGCAGAGCCAAATTTGAAATTTGGCTCGCAGCCTTCGCAGGAAATTGCTTCGGCATGGAGGTAAATATGAGCAGAAGAGAACTGCGGGAACAGATTTTCAAGCTACTGTTCCGTGTGGAATTTAACAGTTTAGAGGATATGCCGGAGCAGGAAGAGCTTTTCTTTGACCAAGAAGATGCTGCACAGGGAGAAGACGCTGCTTATATTTCCGACAAATATAATAAAATCTGCCAGAAACTCACCGAACTGGACGTAATGTTGGATGAGAAAGCAAAGGGATGGAATACCAAACGAATGAGTAAGGTGGATCTGACGATCTTAAGACTTGCTGTTTATGAGATCGAATATGATGATTCTGTACCTGGCAGTGTCGCGATCAATGAGGCTGTGGAGCTTGCTAAGAAGTTTGGGCAGGACGCGTCATCGAGCTTTGTCAATGGAATTCTTGCTAAATTTGTATAAAATAAATGATGAATCGGACCGGGACTTTACACTGTCGGTAAGGTACGTGAGAAAGTATCAATATGCAGAATGTATATACAGTTGCACAGGTTAATTCTTATATAAAAAATATGTTCATGCAGGATTATATGTTGCAGTCGATCATGGTCAAGGGTGAAGTGAGTAACTGCAAATATCATTCTTCTGGACATATTTATTTTACATTAAAGGATGCAAAAGGGACAATAGCGTGTGTTATGTTTGCGTCTGATCGCAGTGGGTTATCCTTTAAGATGGCGGAGGGACATCAGGTCGTCGTAAGCGGCAGTGTGAATGTCTACGAGCGGGATGGCAAGTATCAACTGTATGCCAGGGCGATACAGCTTGACGGTGCAGGTGCGCTCTATGAGCGATATGAAAGATTGAAAAGTGAACTGGAAGAGCGGGGGATGTTTGCGGCACAGTATAAACAGCCCATTCCAAAGTATATCAGGAGACTCGGCGTTGTGACCGCTGCCACGGGAGCGGCAGTCAGAGATATCATCAATATCGCTGGAAGGCGCAATCCATACGTACAGATCATTCTGTATCCGGCAATCGTACAGGGAGAAGCGGCGCCAGCCAGTATTGTAAATGGTATTCGCGCTATGGAGCGGCAGCAGGTAGATACTATAATTGTGGGAAGAGGCGGTGGGTCCATAGAGGATCTTTGGGCATTTAATGAGGAAATAGTGGCACAGGCGATATTTGACTGTCCTATTCCTGTTATCTCAGCGGTAGGACATGAGACAGATACGACGATCGCTGATTTTGTGGCAGATCTGCGGGCACCCACACCGTCAGCAGCGGCAGAGCTTGCGGTTTATGATATCGAACAATTGCAGGACAAGCTGTCAGAGTATGCCTATACAATGCAGCACTTATGCAGACGTATCATCAGATATTACAGGCAGGCTGCGGAACAGTATAGCGTGAGAATGCGTTATCTGAGTCCACTGAATACTATCCGCAATAAGAGGCTGCAGGTACTGTCACTGGAAGAGAGACTGCAGAATCTGATGGAGAAGCAGCTCCAGGACAGCAGGCATAGAATGGCGATCTACGTTGAGCAAATGAAAGGACTGTCGCCCTTAGACAAACTGAATCAAGGATATGCATATGCTGCTGACGATTCTGGAAAGACACTGACATCGATCGAGCAGGTTTCAATCGGCGATGCGGTGACGGTCTATGTGAAGGATGGCAGGCTGCGGGCAGAAGTTACTGATAGATTACATCAGGAACATTTGATCGAGGGATAGGATGGGAAGGAAGCTTGCAGTTATCGTAAACACCAGTGTGGAGGTATGTATGGAGGTATGTATGGGTGAGACGGCGCGTGAAACAGGGCAGGACAGACAGGAGCTTTCTTTGGAAGAGGCATTTGGACAGATAGAAGATGTGATCGCACATCTCGAGACGGAGGAGATAACGCTGGAGGAATCTTTCCGGGAATATAACAGAGGTATGCAGTTGCTGCGGCACTGCAACGATGCGATCGACAGAGTGGAGAAGAAAGTACTTCAGATCAATGAGAGTGGTGGATTGGATGAATTTTGAGACAGAGTTAGAACAGAAAACAGCAGCTATAGCACCGATCCTGCGGCGGTATCTTCCGGCTGAGACAGGATATCAGAGCAAAGTGGCAGAGGCAATGAATTATTCAGTGCAGGCAGGCGGTAAGAGGCTTAGGCCATTGCTGATGGCAGAGAGTGCGGCGCTTTTTGCAGATACGTCAGTGACAGCTGCAGAACAGGATGCGCCGGCGCGGGAAGCGTTTGTGGATCGCACGCTGCCGTTGTTTATGGCGGCATTGGAGATGATCCATAACTATTCTCTGGTGCATGACGATCTTCCGGCGATGGACAATGACGAATATCGCAGAGGGCGCAAGACGACACATGTGGTTTACGGCGAGGGCATGGCAGTGCTGGCAGGAGACGGCCTGCTCAACTATGCGTTTGAGACGGCCGTACGTGCTTTCGAGGAAGCGGAGACGAGGGAGGAGCTTTGTAGGGTAGCGGCGGCCATGAAGATACTATCCGGCAAGGCCGGAATCAACGGTATGATAGGTGGACAATGTGCTGATCTGGAAGCAGAGAAGCTGGGGGATGATGTGACGGAAGAGATGCTCCTCTATATTCATGAGCATAAGACGGCGGCATTGATCCAGGCGGCGATGACGATCGGAGCAGTTCTGGCCGGGGCAACACAAGAGGAGATTGCCGTGTTGGAGAGATGTGCCTATAATATCGGAGTGGCATTTCAGATCCAGGATGATATTCTGGATGTGACGAGTTCCCTGGAAGTGTTGGGGAAACAGGTGGGCAGTGACGAGAAGAATCACAAGCTTACGTATGTTACGATGCACGGACTGGAAGAGTCGAAGCATCAGGTGGCAAAGTTGTCCGAAGAAGCCGTTGAAATGCTTGCATCTTTTCCCAAAAGGAATCTTTTTCTGGAAAAGTTGGCAGAGCAGTTGATCTACAGAGAGAAATAAAGAGGGGTATCTATGCTTTTAGAGAAGATCGAACAGACGAATGATATCAAGCAGATCGCAGAGAGCGACTATGGTGTACTGGCACAGGAGATCAGAGAGTTTTTGATCCGATCGATCAGCGAGACCGGTGGGCATCTGGGATCGAATCTGGGTGCGGTAGAACTTACTATGGCGCTGCACCTGTTTTTGAATCTGCCGGAGGATAAGATCATCTGGGATGTGGGACACCAATCATATACGCATAAGATCTTAACAGGTAGAAGGGACGGTTTTGCTAATTTACGGAAGTTTGGCGGCATGAGCGGTTTCCCGAAGCGCAAGGAAAGTGAATGTGATTGTTTTGATACCGGACATAGCTCTACTTCCATTTCTGCGGGATTGGGCATGGTCAAGGCCAGAGACATCAAAGGGGAGAAGAACACCATCGTATCCGTGATCGGTGACGGTTCCCTGACCGGCGGCATGGCGTATGAAGCACTCAATAATGCCTCACGTTTGGAGACTAATTTCATTATTATACTGAATGACAATAATATGTCCATATCGGAGAATGTGGGCGGCGTATCGAAATATTTGAATAATATCAGAACGGCAGATATGTATCTGGATCTGAAAGAAGGAGTCTATAATTCGCTTCACGGGAAGTCAAAGTACGGAGATAAGGTGGTATCTCAGATCAGAAGAGCTAAGAGCAGCTTTAAACATTTAGTTGTGCCAGGTATGTTTTTCGAGGATATGGGCATTACTTATCTGGGTCCGGTGGATGGACATAATATTTCGGCCATGGTCCGGCTTCTCGGAGAAGCCAGGAAGATCAGAGGTGCGGTTCTCCTGCATGTGATCACGCAGAAGGGGAAAGGCTATGTGCCGGCTGAGAGGCACCCGGCCAGATTTCATGGAGCAGAGCCTTTCGATATAGAGACCGGAATTCCCAGCAAACCGCAGAGCAAGGCCAATTATACGGATATATTCTCCACGGTTATGTGTAAATTAGGTCAACGGCAGGAAAATGTGGTGGCGATCACGGCGGCGATGCCGGACGGTACGGGATTGAAGCGCTTTCGGAACAGGTACCCAGACCGATTCTTTGACGTTGGGATCGCGGAAGAACATGCAGTAACATTTGCGGCCGGGTTGGCGGCCGGTGGACTGAGACCAATCGTGGCGATCTACTCCTCCTTTTTACAGAGAGCCTATGATCAGATCCTGCATGATGTCTGTCTGCAGAATCTGCCGGTAATCTTTGCGGTTGACAGGGCGGGGCTGGTAGGCAGTGACGGAGAGACGCATCAGGGTATTTTTGATCTGTCTTATCTGTCTTCGATTCCGAATATGCACATCATGGCGCCCAAGAATAAATGGGAACTTTCTGACATGTTGAAATTTGCTCTGGCTTCCGACATGCCGATGGCGATCCGTTATCCGAGAGGAGAGGCATTTGATGGACTGAAAGATAATCGTGCGCCCATCCTGTATGGGAAGAGTGAGCCTCTATACGAAGAAGAAGATATCATATTGTTTGCTGTAGGCAGTATGGTTAAAGTGGCTCTTGAGGTGCGGAGTCAGCTTAAGGAGAGAGGATATTCTTGCTCACTGACCAATGCGCGGTTTGTGAAACCGATAGATGAGCAGGCGGTGCGTGAGGCATGTAGAGAGCACAGACTGCTCGTGACGCTGGAAGAGAATGTGATGAGCGGCGGTTATGGAGAGAAAGTTAGGGCGTATGTAGATGAGATTGGTGCATCCGCGCAGGTGCTCAACATAGCGATTCCGGATGAATATGTGGAACATGGTAACGTGGAGTTGTTGAAACGCGAAATTGGGATCGACGCGGATTCGGTCACGACGAAAATTCTCACACGCTACGTATCGATGGCCGGAGAGCGGGAACAGAAAGAGGAAACAGCAGGCGCAGACAGATGAGAGAGAGATTGGATGTTATTCTGGTAAAACGCGGTCTTGCTCCTTCCAGGGAGAAAGCAAAGGCTATCCTGATGGCCGGCAATGTCTTTGTGGACGGACAGCGGGAGGATAAAGCCGGATCGACGTTTGATGAAAGTAAAATTCAAATAGAGGTAAGAGGAAACAACTTGAAATATGTAAGCCGCGGCGGGTTGAAGCTGGAGAAGGCAATGGAGCAGTTCCCGATCACACTCATGCATACGGTCTGCATGGATATCGGGGCTTCTACGGGAGGTTTCACGGACTGCATGCTGCAAAACGGGGCTGACCGGGTGTATGCCATTGATGTGGGGCACGGACAGCTGGCATGGAAGTTGCGCAACGATGCCAGAGTCGTATGCATGGAAAGAACGAATTTCCGCTATGTGACTAGGGAGGATATTGCGCAGAAGGTTGACGTTGCTTCGGTGGATGTATCATTCATCTCGCTCACTAAAATTTTGATTCCGGCGCGCAATCTGCTGAGTGAGAAAGGGCAGATGGTCTGTCTGATCAAACCGCAGTTCGAGGCGGGCAGAGATAAGGTCGGCAAGAAGGGTGTTGTCCGAGAACCGGCGGTGCATGAGGAAGTGATACGTAAAGTGATAGATCATGCCGACCTGATTGGATTTGAAGTAGCGGGTCTTACGTATTCACCGATCAAGGGGCCGGAAGGCAATATAGAATATTTGATCTATTTAACAAAGAAGGCAGATATTCCGGAAGAAGTGCTGGGACTGTCTGAAGCGGAGGCGGAAGAGAGGCTTCGTGGAATAATAGAGGAAAAGAGCGGGAAGGCGCACAGCAGGGACATAGAGGAAATGATTCGTTCCGTTGTGCTCGACGCGCATAACGTTTTGGATGAGGCGAAACAGGCAGAATGAGGCATTTTTATCTGATCACAAACAGAGTGAAGGATCCCGACGGATCTTATACACAGCAGATAATCTCCTATTTGGAAATGCATGGGGCCAGTGTGACATGTGTAGATAATACGGAACGGTTTTCAGACAGATGGGAAGAGAAGGAATCCGGTCAGGACGAGGCAGAATGTGTTCTTGTCCTGGGCGGGGACGGTACCCTGCTTCGTGCAGCCAGGACTATGATGAACAGGGATATTCCCCTGCTGGGGATCAATCTGGGTACGTTGGGATATCTGGCTGAGGTTGAGATCGCCGCGATAGAGGAGGCACTTGAGAAACTGCTGTCTGACCGGTTCACGAAGGAAGAACGGATGATGCTGGTCGGGAAGGTCGAAAGGAAAGTGGGGAAGGAAGAAAATTTTGCCCTGAATGATATTGTGTTGTCCAGGTGTGGATCCCTGCAGGTCTTAAACTTCCACATCTATGTGAATGGACAGTTTCTAAACAGCTACAGTGCGGATGGGATGATCGTGGCGACACCGACGGGTTCTACCGGGTATAATCTGTCGGCAGGTGGACCGATCGTGGAACCGGGTGCCAACCTGCTTCTGCTGACGCCGATCTGTCCGCATACTTTGAACACAAGAAGCATTGTTCTGGCTCCTGACGATACGGTCAGGATTGAGATTCCGGAGGGAAAGGACGGCCGGGAACAACTGGTAGAGGTCAATTATGACGGAAGTTGTAAGGTCAGGCTGCGGACGGGCGACCATATCGTTGTCTGTCGGGCTAATAAGACAACAGGAATCCTGAAACTGAACACGGAAAGTTTTCTGACGGTACTACATAAGAAGATGAGCGAATGATCGCGGTGGGAATGAACCGGCAGAAGACAAGTCATAATAATATAAGTAAATGATGAGACAGTGATCTATGAAAAAGAGAAGACATGAAAAGATAATTGAATTGATCGGACAATATGAAATCGAGACGCAGGAAGAATTGGCCGATAGACTGCGGGAAGAGGGATATCAGGTGACGCAGGCGACAGTGTCACGTGATATCAGAGAATTGAAATTATCAAAGATCTCCGGTGGAAACGGCAGACAGAAATATATTGCCTTTACAAGGGAAGAGGTGCATCTGGGCGATAAATACATCCGCGTGCTGCGAGAAGGATACGTTTCTATGGATCTGGCACAGAATCTGCTTATCATGAAGACTGTATCCGGTATGGCAATGGCGGTAGCCGCGGCAGTTGATGCGTTGAAACTGGATGAGATCGTCGGCTGTATCGCAGGTGATAACACGATCATGATGGCGATGCGCAGTGAAAGTGCGGCAGCGCAGGTGATGGATAAATTACGAAGAATGATAGAACAATAAGATACAATGGCGCGTTGGCATGTCAGGATTGAGAGTGTGTCTGGCATGTTTATGTCAGAGCGCGGATGATTATGTATTTGGATGACTGCTTCCGATAAGCAGATGTGTCCGGAGAGAATACATAAGAGGTGAAAGAATGTTACAAAGTTTACATGTGAAGAATTTAGCGTTGATCGATGAAGTCGAGGTTGAATTCGGAGAAGGCCTGAATATCCTTACCGGGGAAACCGGTGCGGGGAAATCTATTATCATCGGATCCATCAATCTGGCGCTGGGAGCGAAAGCAGACAAAGATCTGATCCGGACCGGGGCAGAATATGCGCTGGTAGAACTGGTCTTTACGGTAGAGCAGCCGCAGCAGCTAAAAGCCATACAGGAATTGGATCTGCCTGTGGAGGAGGAACAGATCATCTTGCAGCGCCGGATCATGCCAAGCCGTAATGTCTGTAAAGTGTGCGGTGAGACAGTGACGGCCAGACAATTGAAGCAGTTGGCAGAGATTTTGATCGATATTCACGGGCAGCATGAACACCAATCATTGTTGCAGCCTGCAAAGCAGCTGGAAATCCTGGATGCCTATGCGGGAGAGGTGTTGACGCCTTATAAAGAAGAATTACGAAATATTTACGGGGAATACCGTAAAGCCGTGGAGGCGTTATCCGGCAGTGAGGTGGATGAGGAGACCCGCAAAAGAGAAGTGGCGCTGGCAGAGTTTGAGTGTCAGGAGATTGAAGAGGCAGCTTTGATCCCGGGAGAAGATGAGGAGGTTGAGCAGACTTATCAAAAGCTCGTGAACGGGCAGAAGATCAGGGATGCAGTCAATATGGCGCATGCGCTTTGCGGCTATGAGGAAGGCGGCATTGGCAGTAACGTCGGGCGGGCTCTCAGGGAGATGAAGTCCGTATCGGCTTATGACGATGTGCTCAGAGAATTTGAACAGCAGCTGCTGGATATAGACAGCCTGCTCAACGATTATAACCGCGGTGTGGCAGATTACCTGTCGGAATTGGAATTTGACGGAGAACTCTTCGATCAGACGGAGAAACGCCTGAATCTGATCAATCATTTGAAGACAAAATATGGAAATTCCATAGAAGATATATTGCAATACCGTGACAAAGCGGAGAACACACTGGATAAATACAGGGATTATGATACCTATCGTAAAGAATTACATGAGCAGGTCGATGTCTTAAAGAAGAGAGCGGCTGCAGTAGGGTCGGAGATATCTGATATTCGCAGAAGTTTTGCCGCCAAGTTATCGGAGGAGATGAGGACTGCGCTTGTCGATCTTAATTTTCAGGAAGTTGCCTTTGAGATTCAGATCTCATCTGCGCCGGAGTTGGTGAGCGGAAACGGATTCGACAAAGTTACTTATATGATCTCGACAAATGCCGGAGAAAGGCTTCGGGAACTGGCACAAGTGGCCAGCGGCGGTGAACTGTCGCGTATCATGCTGGCGCTCAAAACGGTGCTTGCGGATAAGGATTCGATCGAGACTCTGATCTTTGATGAGATCGATACGGGTATCAGTGGCAAAACGGCATGGAAGGTATCCGAGAAAATGGGAATTCTTGGGAAGGGGCATCAGATCATCTGCATTACCCATCTGCCGCAGATCGCCTCGATGGCGGATCGGCATTTCTGCATCGAAAAGAAAGTGGAAGACAATCGTTCCGTTACGGATATCAGGAAGCTGAATGAAGAAGAAAGTACCGCCGAGGTGGCAAGAATGCTTGGAAGTGCCAGCGTAACAGAGAATGTTATGAACAATGCGCGGGAGATGAAAGAATTGGCAAGAAAAACAAAACAATACTAATATTAAAATCGAAAATTTTTCACATACTAGAAAGGACATGCTCAGTGTATGTCCTTTTTTTCGATGGAAAGAGAGCCTGCTGCATGTGTACATTTAAAGAGCAACAAGATGGGCAATTCCTTATTGGCTGTAAGGAGTATTGACCATAAATATATTGTAGTAGATGGGAGATGTGGAAAATTGAACCGTTTAATAGATATGACAAAGCAACAGGAAAGAATGTACAGGGTCTTCTTATATACAATACTTGCTGCAGCGGCGGTCGCAATTACGATATTGGTATATCTGACTTATTGGGATAAAATTCCATCAACCATAAAGATACGCGCCGGAGTGGAGCAGGAACTGGACTTTAAGGTTCCGGTATCGGGAAGGATCTATCGTGTGAATGAATCGGATGTTACACCCGTATCTTCGCTGTCGGATTCTACGGATAAAGAGGTGGCGGAACAGGCAACGGAGAGTATCCCGATAGATTTTGCACATAAAGTGAGAGTCAAGGCAAATGCGATTGATACTTATAAGATGGATCTGAAACTCTTCGGGGTAATTCCCTATAAAAATGTGGATGTGGAAGTGATTCAGGACAAGATGCTCACACCGTCGGGAATACCCATCGGTATCTATGTGAAAACAAGTGGAGTGTTGGTAGTCGGAATCGGAGAGTTTGAGAACAGTGAGGGAAAGAAGGTATCTCCTGCGAAATATGCGCTGCAGAAGGGGGATTATATTCTGCAGGTCAACGGGGAGACCGTAGAGAATAAGAAGCACTTTATCAGGATGGTGGAAGCCTCTGATGGAGAGAGCATGGTGTTGGCGATCAAGCGGAACGGAGAAATTACAGATATCATGGTAACGCCGGAAGCTAATCAGAATCAGGAATGGAAGGTGGGAATCTGGATCAGGGATAACGCCCAGGGAATCGGGACCATGACCTATGAAGATGCCGACAATTCTTTCGGTGCGCTCGGCCATGGGATCAATGATGTGGATACTTCTTTGTTGATGAACCTGGAGGAAGGGACTCTTTACAGGACTCAGATCGTGGGGATAACCAGAGGGTCTAACGGCAGTCCGGGAGAACTGACCGGTTATATCGAATATGACAGTGACAATGTGATCGGAGAGATTACAGAGAATACGGAAGAAGGAATCTTTGGCGTATGTGATGATGTGGTGGAAGAGGCTTCTTCCTTTGAACCGATTCCGATCGCACTCAAACAGGAAATAGAGATGGGGCCTGCGCAGATCATCTGTTCTGTCACCGGGGAACCGGAGTTCTATGACGTGGAGATTGTGGAGGTAAATCTGGATCGGGATAATATTAACAGGGGGATCGTGGTGCAGGTGATAGATGAGAAACTACTGACCTTGACCGGTGGGATCATACAGGGTATGAGCGGTAGCCCGATTGTCCAGAACGGCAAGCTGGTAGGGGCAGTGACGCACGTGCTGGTGCAGGATTCGACGCGGGGATATGGCATTTTTATCGAGGAAATGCTGGGGCACTGATTCCTGTCGATCCCGGCTAAGGATGTGATGGAAGAAATAGATATAGCCGAATGAGAAGGAAAAAGGTTCTATCGAAATGAATAAAGAAGGGCAGGATTGATTGTAAAATATGCCTGCTCTTTTTTGATATTTGTTTACACGGTTTGTATAGTTTGCTATAATGATTAAGTAAAAGTTGAGCATTATAGTTAACTGCATTAGCAATTTTGTGTTTATCCTTACAAGAGCTTATGCATATGGCAGTGTCCTAAATTGATAATTGCAATTTGTTATGGCGCTTATGATAGATGCAGGAGTCAACGGTCAATCGTGCATTTTTCAAGGGGGGGGGGTAAGACCGTTTGAAGATCATTATTGTGGAGGATGAGTCGATCATTCGCAATGGACTGGTGAAGCATATCAAGTGGGAGAGCCTGGGGATCAGTGAGATCCGGGTAGCAGCGAATACGCAGGAGGCTCTTACAATCTGTGAGAGTTATATACCGGATATCGTGGTGTCTGATATTTCCATGCCCGGAGAGAATGGCATCCTGCTGTGTCGGAAACTGCGGAAGCTCTTCCCGGATATTGAGATCATTTTCGTCACCGGCTATGCGGATAAGGAATATCTGAAGGCGGCGATCGATTTGCATGCGGTGCGGTATGTGGAGAAGCCGATCAACAGGAAGGATATTTCGGAAGCGGTACAGGAGGCTGTGAATAGGTATCAGAAGACGATGGAGCATAAGGAGGCGCAGTTACATACGCTGTTCATTGATTCGGCTTCTTTTCCGATCAATATCAGAGGGAAGAATGTGTTCCGAGTAGGTATTTTGCAGCTTGATCAGAAGGAGGGGCTGGCAGAGATTAAGCAGAAATTAACGGAAGGTGTGGATGGATGGCTCAGAAAGTATAGTCTGGCAATGCTGATGGAGATTTCGGATCCGATGACGCTCTCTTTTCTGCTGGGTGGAGAAGATGGGGAGCCGTTGGAAGCATCTGCAAGAAAGGAATATATGCAGCTTGTGGAACAGATTCTGGGGGAGAAGATCCGTTGGTTTTTGGCCATGGGCCATCGGGTAGAAGGGACGGAACATATTACGGACTCCTGGCAGACGGCGAAGCAGGTGAAGAATGCACTGGCTTATCTGGGCTGGAATCATGTAGCCTATTCCGAAGACCTGCATGGCAGTCATAGATTTGAGACGGATATGACTGTGGTTGAGCATTTTGCCGAGGCGGTATCCGGCAAGAAGGAAGAGGAGGCCGCAGAGCTTTTGAATAATTTTGCGCAGGAATTGGAAGAGAAACAGATTTTCTTGAATGGAGAGATCCGGCATGTTTATTATGCCTTGAATCTGGTCATAAAGCAGGCGGAACTTACGCTGCGTGTCAACGATAAGAATCATGAAACGGATGTGGTAAACGGGGATTTTTTTGAGCATGTGGCTACTTTTGCGGAGATGAATCAGTATTTGCAGAGCCGTCTTTCGGCACTCTTTGAGGATGGTGAGGCACAGAAGTGCACTTATGTGGTAAAGAAAGTTATGGATTATATCTGGGAGAATTACGCAGACTCCTCCCTTTCGATCAAAATACTGGCGGATCATGTTTATCTTACGCCGACTTATTTGAGCAATGTATTTAAGAAGAGCGCCGGTCTGACGATTGGGCAGTATATGGTGGATGTGCGGATTGATAAGGCGAAGCGGTTGATGAGGGACCCTCAACTTAAGTTCTATCAGGTGGCTTCCATGGTAGGTTATGAGGACGCTAACTACTTTGCTAAGATCTTTAAGAAAAAGACGAATATGACACCGTCGGAGTATAAGGAGAGTTTATCGGTTCGATGAAAACGATGATGGCGAAGATGTCTATGCAGAGGCGGATGATGATCTATTTTGCAGTGCCCTTGTTGATCATACAGATCGTAATTGCGGCTTCCTGCTATCCGGCGCTCCTGGTGAGATTTCGGAAACAGATGGATTACTTGCTGGGGCAGTCTATCAATCAGGCAGTTTCTTTCCTGGAAAGTTATATTCATAATATGGAATACCTTACGCAGCTGGTGGAAAACAACGGACAGATTTATGGTGTTTTGACTGCTGAGCAATTTTTGGGGAAGAAGAAGCCGGATGAGCAGTATATGGAATTCTATATGTTGAACAGGACCTTTAATTCACTTGAATTTTCCAATTCTTTATATCGGTTCGGATTGTATATTTCTGATGATATCGCTTATGTCAATAATAATTATTTCATATTTCCGCAAAGCAGATTGGAAGAACGGAACGACCATGCCAGAATGAAGGAATACTTTGCCAGTGGGAGGGACTATCTTGTGCTCAGTGAAGAGCGGAAAGATATTGGTTCCAGGGATACGTCCAAGATGCTGACCCTGTATCATCAGATTTCAAATAGCAGTACCGAGGAGATCGTGGGAATATGCAGTATCAGTATTGATATGGATCGTATCGTGCAGGTGATGGAGAATGCAAATATTACTTCACATGGGCTTGTTTATCTGGTCAATGCGGAAGGGGAGGGAATCGTATCCAGTAATGAAACACTTTTTCAAGAATTGAGAGAATGGGATCTTTTTCCCTTGAAGGGGGAAGAGATATCCGGGCAGTCTGTAAAGATGGGAAGGACTACTTATTATGCAGACAGAAAGGATATTGAGAATACCGGATGGCAGATGGTCTCTCTGATTCCTGTTAGGGAATACGATGGACAATATCGAAGTATGGTTTTGTTGGCGGTCATTTCAGTTGTCATTATGGCATTTACGATCATGATGGTTTCGTATTTCCTTTCCAATTATTATGTAGGTCGTTTAAAGAAGCTGGGGCTTCAGATGAAGCATCTGCAGGACGGTAATTTAAACGTGCAGCTTCCCTCGGCCCAACAAGGAGATGAGATCGAAGAGGTATATCGGAATTTTAACTTCATGGTTGGTGAAGTTCGCAGATTATTGAAGGAGGAGTTTCAGCTTGGTAAGGATGTGAGGGTAGCAGAATTACGCGCTCTGCAGGCACAGATCAATCCGCACTTCTTGTATAATACACTTGACCTGATCAATTGGATCGCAATGGATTATGGTGCTGAGGATATCGAGAAGATCGCATGGAATCTGGCCCGATTTTATCGGCTGAGTCTCAATCGGGGGCAGGATCTTATCAGTATCGGTGAGGAGGTGGAGCATGTCCAGGTGTATGTCAATATCCAGAAATTTCATTATGACGATGCGGTACACCTTGAAGTAGACATTCCGGAGGAGTTGAAGTCATTGGCATGTTTGAATATTATTTTGCAGCCTTTTGTGGAGAACGCGATCTTACACGGAATCGGTGAGAGGACGGAGATCAGCCAGTGCTCCATTTCCATTCGGGTACGGCAGCAAGGGGATGATATTCTGTTTACGGTCAAGGATGACGGGCCCGGTATGACGCAGAAGCAGATGGAGGAGGCGGAGATGCTTGATATCAGCCAGATCAAAGGCGGATATGGGGTTAAGAATATCAACTTCCGTATTAAGCTGTGTTTCGGAGAAGAATACGGTGTTCGATATGAGAGCGTACTGGGAGAGGGAACGACAGCTTTTATTCTGATTCCGGCCATGACAATGGAAGAGGCAGAGAAGAAGATCATGTGAGTCGGTGGTAAAACCTGGGTTTGGATAATTTGTACACATATTCTTTTTTATGTTCCACAAAAGCACAAAAATTGACAAGAAATTAGCGTTAGAAAGCAGCGAATCAGCTGCTTTTTTTTGTCCTGTTTTGGGATCTATTTTCGTCATTTAGTTTATGAAAGTAAAAAAATACAGGAGAAAAATAAACAAAAAGGAAAAGAGCATAAGATATTCCTTAATATCATAGTTTTGCCTCATTCAAATTGCACAAAATATTTCTTATAATTTATGTAATGTTTGTGAAAGGATAAATAAAAGGAAAGGAAGAAAGAACATGAAAGCTTTTATGGAAGAAGTAAAAAAGAACAAGGCGCTCTTTGTCATGGCGGCTCCGGCAGTGCTTCTCGTATTGGTCATGCAGTATCTGCCCATGTCGGGTCTGGTATTGGCATTTAAGAACTACCGGTATGATATGGGCGTCTTCGGCAGTGATTGGAACGGGCTGGCAAATTTCTCCTACCTGTTCTCATCCGGTACAGGTTGGTTGATCACCAGGAATACCATTCTCTATAATCTCTTGAACTTGATCACATCACAAATGTTGGCTGTATTGATCGCGATCTTTATCACGGAGATGAATGGGAAGATATTCAAGAAAGTGTCTCAGTCGGTTATTTTCCTGCCTTATTTCATTTCATGGGTCATTGTCGGCGTATTTGTATACAACATTTTTAACTATGAGACAGGTCTTATGAATGGACTGCTGACTGCCGTAGGTCTAGAGGCGGTCAACATGTATGACAAGCCGGGAGCATGGCCGGTCATTATCTGTATCTTTAATTCCTGGAAATGGTGTGGATATAATTCGGTCATCTATATTGCCGCGATCACCGGTGTGGATTCAGAAATTTATGAAGCGGCGTCTATCGATGGCGCGACAATCTTCCAGAGGATCCGCGCGATTACATTGCCGAGCATCAAACCTACCATTATCACTATGCTTCTCCTGCAGGTGGGACGTATTCTGCGTGGCGATTTCGAGATGTTCTATCAGATTGTTGGTAATAACGGACAGCTATATAATGCAACAGATGTTATTGACACCTATGTATTCCGCTCCTTGATGCAGAATTCCAATATCGGTATGACTGCGGCGGCATCTTTCTATCAGTCGGCACTCTGCTTTATCATTATCATGGTCGTAAATGCAGTAGTGAAGAGGATTGATGCAGACTATGCTTTGTTCTAAAAAGGGAGGGATGAGAAATGGCTAACAATATGCAAGGTGTAAAAATTAAAATGAGTCCGTCAACGAAGTTGTTCTATGTCATTTGCTATGTAGTGGTAACGATCGTTGCATTGGCATGTCTTCTTCCATTTATCATGCTGATATCCGGATCTTTTTCTTCGGAGCAGGCTATTCGATTTCAGGGATACGGACTTTTACCCAGAGAGTTTTCAACTGCAGCGTACGAGCTTATTTTTAAGACACCCATAACAGTTATCAGGGCATATGGCGTATCGATCTTTATCACGGTCGCCGGAACTGCACTTGGACTTTTATTTACAACTATGACAGCGTATGTCATTGCAAGACAAGATTTCAAATACAGAAATCAGTTATCCTTTTTCTTCTATTTTACAACGTTGTTTAATGGAGGAATGGTATGTACGTACATTTTCTATATACAGTACCTGCATTTGAAAGATAATATGTTGGCATTGATCCTGCCCTCTATGTTCAATGTGTTTTATCTACTGATCATGAGGACATTTGTAGCAGCGATCCCGACGGCACTGATCGAATCGGCTAAGATTGACGGCGCAGGAGAGTATAAGATATTCTTCAGGATCATTCTACCATTGCTGAAATCCGGTCTGGCAACGATCGGCTTGTTTCTGGCCCTGGGCTACTGGAATGATTGGTACAATGCAATGCTGTATATGAATGATGAAAAGCGTTATCCGTTACAGTATATGTTGTACAGCCTGATGCAGAAGACACAGGCAATGGCGGCGATCGCCAGTCAGGCAAACATTCAGATGATTGATATGCCTTCTAACTCTTTAAAACTTGCTATGGCAGTGGTGGCTACCGGTCCGATCGTATTGGTATATCCGTTTGTACAGAAATATTTCGTAAAGGGTGTCACGGTGGGGTCCGTAAAAGGTTGATACGCATAAGATGCAGGCAGAAATGGAAGACTAAATATTTGGGTTAAAATAAAAATTTATATATAACATTTTAACAAAACATAACAGGAGGAAAATTTATGATCAAGAGAACAAAAACACTGAAAAGACTGCTGGCTACAGGAATGGCAGCCATCATGACGGCGGGTATGCTTACCGGCTGCGGAGGCGGATCCTCAAATTCAACAGATAGTTCGTCCGGTCAGGAAAGTTCCGGTGCAGAGAGTGCAGAGGCGGAAGGAGGCGAGGCGGCAGCCGGAGAACTGGATACTTCCAAGGAAGTGGCTTTGTCCATGTACGTGATCAGTGACCGTCCGGCAGGACAGGATATAGTGGATGAGAATTTGAATAAGATCTTGAAGGAGAAGCTGAATTGTACATTGAAGATCAACTATATCGGATGGGCGGAATATGCTAACAAGTACCCGCTTTTGTTCTCCTCAGGAGAGGAATTCGATATGGCATATGCTGCCAGCTGGCTGAATTATCCATCCCTTGCACAGAAGGGCGCTTTTATGAACCTGGATGAACTGTGGCCGACCTATGCACCGGATAACTTTGCAGCCGCGCCGGAGGCAGCCAAGGAGCAGGCTACAGTAGCGGGACATTATTACTGTGTTCCACAGCAGTTTGCTACGACCAATGCATATGGAGCGATCTATCGTAAAGATCTGGTAGAGGGAAGTGACTGGGACGGTGTGATGGAAACTTTTGAAGATATCGAAGAATACTGTGATATCGTCAAAGAACTGCACCCGGAGATTGAGCCGCTTGATCAGTATTCGGCGGCGCCGGAATGGTCTCTCACTTATATGAGACACCAGGGCTATAATGCTTTGGCAGAGGGCATCCGTTATCTTTGGTATGATCCAACAGAAGAAAATCCGAAGGTAGTTGCCAATGAGAGCTATGAAAAGATGCCGGAATTCCTGGAAATGATGGCGAGATGGAATGAAAAAGGATTCTTTACAAAGTCTGCCCTGTCAGATACGGATTCTCAAAAATTCCAGAATGGTAAAGCTGCGCTGCGCGTTCATAACATTGATACTTACCGTGGTCAGGCGATCCTGCATCCGGATTGGGGTGTAAGCTATTCCAATTTTGTTAAGAATTTGTCGCATCTTCCGTACACACAGGACTGTATGGTGATTTCCAATACTTCCAAGAATCCGGAGAGAGCGATGGCTCTTTGGAATTTGATCACAACGGATCAGGAAGTATATGATGCGTTCATGTACGGTGTTCTGGATGTTACGTATACGCTGCAAGATGATCAGTTTGATATCACGGACAAAGATTTATATGGCGAGGGTGCTATGTGGGCTGCTCGTACGAATGAACTCAACAGGAATCCAGTGGGAACACCGGAAGAGTTTGATATCATGAAAGCGGAATTTGAAGAGACGATCGCTGCAAACAATACCGCAGAAAAATATTCGGCATTTGTTTTTGATACGAGCACGGTGGAGACAGAGCTGGCAGCTTGTAACAATGTTTGGCAGCAGTATTGGTGGCCTCTTGAGCTGGCATATACAGATAGAGAGACAGGGCTGGCAGAATATGCGGAAAAGATGAAGGCTGCAGGTCTCGATAAGATCATGGAAGAAGCACAGAGACAGCTGGATGAGTATACGGCAAGCCACTAATAACGAAATATTTGTCATATAATGAATTTGGTTTCACAAAAACAGGCGTACAGTTTACAATATTGTGTAAAGAAATGTAGACTTACTGCGTGATAACAGAGCACCGTGCAGAAATAATGGTTCGGTGCTCTTGTTTTTCAATCATAATGGAGGTAAGTTTGAAAAATCACACTGAGGTGCTGTTTTTCGCAGCCTTCGCAAAAATAGCTTCGGCACAAATTCTGTTGATCGCAGAGCAAAATTGGAGTATTCCTTCGGAAAACTCTGAAATTCTGCTCGCGTCCTCAGCGTAAAACGCTTCGGAATGGAGGAAAATATGAAGAAAGCAACGATGTTTACAACTGTATTTTGCAGTGAAGGTGTCCGGCAGGAAACCTATGAGACGAGTCTGGTCCCCGACAGTAAGGCCCAGGAAGCAGATGTGGTGAATGTATATCCACATAAAAGGTATCAGACGATCAAGGGCTTTGGGGCGGCGCTCACGGAGTCGGCAGGCTATACGCTGGCGCGGATGAGCGAAGGGAAGCGGCAGGAGATCGTGGATGTCTGTTATGGCAAAGACGGGATTGGGTATACACTGGGTAGGATCCATATGGACAGCTGCGATTTCTCCGTCAGCAATTATTGTGCGGTGGAGAATGCGGAAGATCCTGCATTCGGGGATTTTACGCTGGAACGGGATGCGAAGTATGTGCAGCCTCTTTTGAAGATGGCTGCAGATGCACTGGGGAAACCGGTCTTATTGCTGCTTTCTCCCTGGTCACCGCCGGCCTTTATGAAAGAGACGGGCGTGCGCAACGGCGGTGGGCATTTGCGTAGAGAGTGTTATCAGACCTATGCGGATTACGTGGTAAAATATATCACCGAGTATGAGAAGCGAGGGATGCCGATAGACTGTATGACGGTGCAGAATGAACCTCTGGCCGTACAGACATGGGATTCTTGCGAGTATACGGCAGAAGAAGAGAAGGAGTTTTTAAGAGACTACCTGTATCCGGCGCTGCGAGAGAACGGACTGGAGCATGTGAAGCTGTATATTTGGGATCACAACAAGGAGCGGGTCTATGAACGGGCTTGTGAGATCGTGGATGAGACGACGAAGGACATGGTGGCAGGGGTGGCCTATCACTGGTATTCGGGAGATCATTTTGAGACTTTGCAGATGGTAAGGGAGGATTTTCCGGAACTGATGCTGATGCGCAGTGAAGGCTGCGTGGAATATGCCAGAGGGAAAGAGCATGTACAGGATGACATGCGCCATGCCAAGTTGTATGCACATGACCTGATCGGGGACCTGAACCATGGAATGAACAGCTGGCTGGACTGGAATCTGGTATTGGATGAACAGGGTGGCCCTAATCATGTTGGAAATTTCTGTAATGCGCCGGTGATGTGCGATACGACCACGGATACGGTGGAGTATAAACCCATGTTCTACGCCATCGGACAATTCAGTAAATATATTCTACCGGGTGCTGTCAGGATTGGTTGTTCCAGCTTTTCACCGGAGGTGGAGGTGACTGCAGCGCAAAACCCGGACGGTTCGGTGGCAGTGGTGATCCTGTATACCGGTAAGGGCAGGAAGATGATACACTTGCGGACGGAAGGGAAAGTCACGAAAGTTGTTTTGCCTGGGAACAGCGTATCGACGGTGGTTCTTCAATGATCGATGTTAAAGAAAAGGAATAGCAGAAAAAATGGAACAAAAAACTGCTTCGGCATGGAGGTAAGTATGGATATCAAAGGTGTCAATCTGGGAAATTGGCTGGTTTTGGAAAAATGGATGAGCCCGGGACTGTTTGCGGGAACTACAGCGGAGGACGAGTATTATCTTCCAACGCAGCTTCCGCGGGAAGTGTACGAGGCGAGGATTAAGACTCACCGCGCAGAATATATCACGGAACGGGATTTTACGAGGATCAAAGCCATGGGCATGAATACCGTGCGGATTCCGGTACCCTATTTTATCTTTGGGGACAGAGAGCCTTTCATAGGCTGTGTAGAGGAGCTGGATCGGGCTTTTAACTGGGCGGAGCGGTACGGACTTAAAATATTGATCGATCTGCATACTGCGCCGGACAGTCAGAATGGCTTCGACAATGGCGGGATCAGCGGTGTGTGCAAGTGGTCTCAGGAACCGGAGGAAGTGGAGTTTGAACTAACGGTATTAGAGCGGTTGGCGCAGCGTTATGGTAAGAGAGAAGGTCTGTGGGGGATTGAAGTGATCAATGAGCCCATCACAGAAGAGACTTGGAATCTAATGGGGGTAGAAGAACGATATCCGGCGGTGGATCCCAAGAAGGCGGCAGGAACAAAGCCCAATACCCTTGCCTTTATCAGGCAGTTTTATCTGGATGCCTATGACCGGTTGCGTAAATATCTGTCAGAAGAGAAGTACGTGGTGATTCATGATGCGTTCCTTTTGAAAGCCTGGAAGGATTTCATGCGAGAGGATAAGTATAAGAATGTGGTGCTGGATACGCATCAATATCTGATGATGGCGGAAGGGATGGGCTGTGAGCAGACTGTGGAAGGCTATGTGAAGTTCATCAAGGAGCATTACGAGAATGATATTCGGGAAATGCAGGAATATTTTCCGGTGATCTGCGGTGAGTGGTGTCTCTTCAACTCGCTGGCAGTAGGCCGGGATACGAAGGGCGGTCAGACTGTGTTAAACGGTCAGGAAGGGATGTCGAAGGAGAGTGTCAGCGACGAAGAGAAGAGAAAGATCTACCGGGCGCTGGCGTATGCGCAGCTTGAGGCATGGAAAGCAGGCAGCGGTTATTTCTACTGGAGTTATAAATTGTTAGTCGATACCGTCAATGAGGCCGGCTGGGTAGGCTGGGACAGTTGGGATCTGGGTCGTTGCGTAGATTTCGGATGGTTTCCGACAGAGTGATCTATATTGATATATTTGTGAGAAGCGGTAGAGAGATCTGCCGCTTTTCATACTGGAAATCTGTATGGACCTCTTATATGACAAAAGCAATGACCGCAGTGCGATGCCTTACTATTCCATAGTATTCTTCTATTGTTTATAATGGTTTATGTCGGAACGCGTCAACAGACCGGTAAGAAGGTTGAATAAATTCTCTGATGAGCAATTTAGCCAACCAAGAATTTGTGTCGAAGAGTCACAAATTCTGTTGATCGCAGAGCAAAATCGGAGTATTCCTTCGGAAAACTCCTAAATTCTGCTCGCGTCCTCAGCGCAAGGCGCTTCGGAATGGCGTAAAATATGTAAGAATTGTATGAATAAGGTTATTGTCTATTATGAATGTGTATTATCGTGGAATGGCGACAGTAACGGAGCAACCAGGAAAATGGAGGAATACTTATGGAGACATTGAACATGACCGCGGCGAGAGACCAAAAGCAATTTTACAAGCTTCTGGATAACCTGATCAGTACGAACAAGGAATTCCAGATCATGATAACGGTTCCTTCGGGAACAAAAGATACAGCGGCACAGGAGAAAGATGTGACTTTGTCATCGTATGTGACAAGAGATCTGGAGAAAGATGTGACGGATATGATCCATGAGATCGGTGTGCCGGCACATATCAAAGGGTATCAGTATCTGCGGGAAGCAATCATGATGTCTGTAGAGGATGTGGAAATGCTTGGCTCCATCACGAAAGTGTTGTATCCGACCATTGCGAAGAAGTACCAGACCACACCCAGCCGGGTGGAGCGTGCTATCCGTCATGCGATCGAGGTTGCTTGGTCGAGAGGGCGGATGGAGACATTGGACGCGCTATTTGGCTATACGATCAATACCGGAAAGGGGAAGCCTACTAACTCGGAATTTATTGCATTGATAGCGGATAAGATACGATTGCAGTACAGACATTGACGTCACCTCTTTTGTTATAATGTCCAAGTCGTATTATTCTCGCGAGCAACGAGCCGAGTGGCTGCTTAAGAGATGCAAAGCATCTCTAGACATTTGGCGACTGCCGCGAGGGTCAAATACTCCGCTGCTTGCATCGGGTCTTTGATTTTGATGGGGACCGCTTAGAATGCAGAGATATTTTCAAAAATAATCCTTTTATTGCCACTGGAAATGCTGTATAATATAAGTTAATGACTGGAGAGGACAGGACAATTTATATTTTGGAGGGTTAGTATGAAAAATATTTTGTTTGTTGCATCGGAAGGGGTTCCTTTTATCAAGACAGGAGGGTTGGCGGATGTGATCGGTTCTCTGCCCAAGTGTATCGACAGAGAATACTTTGACATCAGAGTGATTCTTCCTAAATATACCTGCATGAAGCAGGAGATGAAGGATAAGCTCACGTATAAGACACATTTTTATATGGATTTCCACTGGAAGGAAGAATATGTGGGAATCATGGAAGCCGAAGTGGAAGGTGTGAAATACTATTTTATCGATAACGAAGGCTTCTTCAGTGGGTTCAAGCCTTACAGCGATAATGCACTGTTTGAGATAGAGAAGTATGCGTTTTTCTGTAAAGCGGCGTTGTCGATCCTTCCGGTGATCGATTTCAGGCCGGATCTGATCCACTGCCACGACTGGCAGACCGGACTTATCCCTGTATATCTGAAAGAGAGATTCCAGGGAGGTGACTTCTATAGAGGCATCAAGACTGTTATGACGATACATAACCTGAAGTTCCAAGGGAAATGGAGTGTTAAGGAGGTTAAGGAGATTACGGGACTGCCGGATTACTTCTTCACTTCAGATAAGTTGGAAGCTTATAAGGATGCCAATCTCTTAAAGGGCGGTCTTGTGTATGCGGACGCGATCACTACAGTCAGCGATACTTATGCAGAAGAGATCAAGACGGCGTTCTACGGTGAGGGACTGGACGGTCTGATGCGCGCCAGGGCAGCAGATTTGCGCGGTATCGTCAACGGCGTCGATTATACAGACTTCAGTCCGGAAATAGATAAGAATATTGAGTTTAATTATAATGCGGTGAACTTCCGCAAGGAGAAGGTGAAGAATAAGCGGGCGCTGCAGGCGGAGCTGGGCTTGAATCAGGATGATAAGGCGATGATGATCGGTATCGTATCTCGTCTGACAGATCAGAAGGGATTTGACCTGATTGCTTATGTGATGGATGAGCTTTGTCAGGATAATGTGCAGATCGTAGTGCTGGGAACCGGTCAGGAGCAGTATGAGAATATGTTCCGTCATTTTGACTGGAAATATCATGGCAAGGTATCGGCGAACATCTATTATTCGGATGCGCTGTCACATAAGATCTATGCAGCGAGCGATGCATTCCTGATGCCGTCTCTCTTTGAGCCCTGTGGATTGAGCCAGCTAATGTCCCTGCGCTATGGTACGGTGCCGATCGTGCGTGAGACCGGCGGTCTGAAGGATACGGTAGCGCCTTACAATGAGTATGAAGGAACCGGGACAGGATTCAGCTTCAAGAATTATAATGCCCATGAGATGCTTGGTACGATCCGTTACGCGGAGCATATCTATTATGATAAGAAGCGTGAATGGAACAAGATCGTGGACAGGGCAATGGCAGTTGACTTCTCGTGGCATGTATCAGCGAAGAAGTATCAAGAGATGTACGACTGGTTGATCGGATAAGATCAGAGTAAGGTGAAAGATATCGGAGCAAGTGTCGGACTTGTCAGCGCAGACATAGGGATTGCCTGACAGGCTGCCGTGCTTGCTCTTTTTAACATGAGATGTCAGCAGTAACTCGGAGGTGCGCATGGGCGGACAAAAGAAACAGAATAATTTTGTGCTGCAGGCGGGGATTTTGGCAGCAGCGGGCATGATCGTGAAGGTGATCAGCCTGATCTACCGCAGTCCGCTTCTGAGTATCATCGGTCTGGAGGGAAACGGTTATTACAGTGAGGCGTTCAATATCTATACGATCATCCTGTTAATCTCTTCTTACAGTATTCCTTCGGCAATCTCTAAGGTGATCGCCCAGAAAATGGCCTTTAAAGAATATGGGAATGCACAGCGAGTTTTTCGGTGTGCACTTCTTTATGTTTTGATCGTAGGCGGCGCGGCGGCAGTCATTACATTTGCAGCGGCCCCTTGGTTGGTAGGAGAGAACTCGGTGGTGGCGCTCAGAGTGCTGGCACCTACGATTTTTTTCTCTGGTTTTTTGGGAGTGTTCCGCGGATATTTTCAGGCACACGGATCGATGATGCATACCTCTCTGTCACAGATTCTGGAACAGATCCTGAATGCGGTGGTCAGTATACTGGCGGCATATCTGCTGATGAAGACAGTGCAAGACGGTAGTCAGACTACTCGGGCGATCGTTGGTTCTGCAGGCAGTGCGCTTGGCACCGGAGCCGGCGTTGTGATGGCACTTTTGTTTATGGTCGCTATGTATATGCTGAACCGCAAGATGATAGACAGGCGGGTGCGGTATGACCGCACAGGCATGACGGAAAGCTATGGTGAGATCGTTAAGACCATTTTTACGGTGGTCACACCGTTTATCCTGAGTACTTTCATCTACAATTGTTCCACTGTAGTCAATATGAAAATCTACAAGTGGATCTTGATGGATTTCAGAGATGTGGATTACGTAACGGTTGCGATCGATTATGGGATTTTTGCCACGCAGGCGGTTTCCGTTGTCAATATACCGATCGCTATCGCTTCGGCGATGTCTTCGGCGACGATACCTGGGGTTTCTACTACTTTTATCAGAAAAGAATATAAGAAGACAAGGAAGCAGGTATCAAAGGCTATACGTATGACGATGATGGTATCCATACCGGCGGCTATGGGACTCGGTCTTCTGGCACAGCCGGTGATGCAGTTTATTTTTCCGCAGAAAGATTCGCTGGAAAGAGCTTCAGGACTGTTGGCGGCATTGGCAGTCTCCGTGGTCCTGTATGGGCTGTCCACGTTGACGAATGCGGTCTTACAGGGGATCGGTAAGGTGAATACACCGGTGATCCATGCGGCGATAGCCCTGGTGGTTCAAGTGGGTGCCTTGATCGGGCTGCTGTTGTATACGGATCTGAATCTGTATGCACTGGTGTGTGCCAATATCATCTATTCGCTGGTGGTATGTATCCTGAACCAGATCTCTGTAAGAAAACATCTGAAATATAAGCAGGAGATCATGAAGACTTTTATCAAGCCGCTGGTCTCATCAGTGGTGATGGGAGCCGTGGCATTTGGCGTCTATCACGGGCTGTATCTGGTATTGCCGGTGAGTCGGGTCGTACTCCTGATCGCTATTGGGCTGGGGGCCTGTGTCTATTTTGTGATGATCCTCTTTATCGGCGGTGTGAATGAGCAGGAACTGCGGGCATTTCCGAAGGGAGCTATGCTGGTGCATGTGGCGAAGAAGATGCGTCTGCTGAAATAACGTATGTTTGGAATTTCCTGCACCTGATAGTTGATAAGGATCGGAATGTGTTCGACCGATCGAGGAGTACCGCGAAATTTTGAAAAGTAAATAAAATAAAAATAGCGAGAATAAATGATTGTCCAAATACAAATACTGTTTGGGACAATCATTTTTAATTTCAGGAGGTATGATCATATGGCAAATTTATCAGAGTTAGATCTACAGAATCTTCGTCACCTTATGGGTGGCTATGATGTAACGCACTGCAAGATGAAGGAGTATGCGGAATGCGCATCCGACACGAAGGTGAAACAGTTCTTTGAAAAAGGTGCACAATCCGCAATGCAGAATAAGCAGCAGCTGATGGAATATTTGCGATGAGCAGAAGGTCTGTGTAGATGATTCTCTGCAGATCGGGAGACATTCGGCTGTGAGCCGTAACAGGACAAAAGGATATGGAAGTTGATCGTAGTAGGAAATAAGTGCAGCAGAAAATAAAATATTGTATAAATGGATAAAGGAGACCTTATTATGCAAATGGAAGAGAAGACAATGGTAGCGGATACCCTGACCGGAATTAACGGTGAACTGGTACGTTTCGGGGAGATGATCGCCCAGACGGAGAACAAGGAACTGAAACAGACATTGAAGCAGTTCCGTAATGCATGCGAGCAGTCGCAGGAAGAGTTGTATCAGATCGCACGCGAGAAATCTTATTATGTGCCGGCTGCGAAGGCGACCCAGGAAGAGATCGCGCATGTGAGATCTCTGTTTACGTCCAGCACGATTTAGGAAATTAACTGAAGGTACAAACCCCGCAAAGGTTCTGAACGTATCGGATGGGTCTTTGCGGGGTCTTGTATGTTTTGTATTTCATGTTCAGTATTTTGCGAGGATCAAATACCCCGTTGCTTACAGCGGGGTATTTGATTTATCGACTTGTCGGATTGAAGAGATGTCCGAATCAATGGCCATCGAGTAGTTGGTATAGTATACCACGAATCCGGGTTTGGCGCCGGCCGGCTTCTTGACATGCTTCTTCTGGATATAATCAATTTCCACTTTAGCCTGATCGCGCCCCTTAGAATAGTAGGCGGCCAGCCTGGCAGCCTCCTCGAAGGTGCGGTCTGGAAGCTCCTGGCCTTCTGTCTTGACGATCACGTGGGATCCTGCCTTCTTCTTGGCGTGGAACCACCAGTCGTTGCCGGTGGCGAATTTGAAAGTCAGTTCGTCGTTCTGGAAATTATTCTTGCCCACATACATATGAAAACCGTCGCTGCTGATATAGTGGAAAGGCTTGCTGGTGACTTTGGCCTTCTTTGTACCGCCTTTCCGGCGGATGTAGCCGCTTTCGATCAGCTCTTCCTTGATCTGTACCAGATCTTCTTCCTGCATGGCGATATCCAGAGCAGCCAGAATAGATTCCAGATGTTCAACTTCTTGTTTGACCTGTACGGTCAATTCCGAGAGCGCTTCATAGGTACGCTTCAGTTTCCCGTATTTCTCGAAATATTTCTGCGCATTCTCCTGAGGAGTGAGAGTGGGATCCAGAGGAATCGTTATCATTTCGTTGGTATAGTAGTTCAAGGCTTCCATTGATTTAGACTCAGGCGTTATGTTATATCCATAAGTGTTGATCAACTCTCCATATACTTTGTACTTGTCCTTTTTCTCCGTATCCTGCATCTGCTTTATCTGAAGGTCGTACTTCTTGACATTGCGTTCCAGGGCGGTCTGTACGATCTTGCGCAGGTCTACAGATTTCTGACGGATGCGTGTTACCATGCTGCGCTCCGCATAATACTGTTCCAGAACGGCGCTGATGGAAGGGTAAGTTTTGACTGTCTTGTCTGCATAAAGCGTCAGCGGCAGCGAGGCAAATTCTATGGGCACCAGTCCTTCATAGAAAATGGATGGGGTAAAAACACCTGTTATAACTTGCTGTAACATGCCGGCAAATGTATCATACAGCCTGTGCAGAACGGCCTCTTCCAGAACATTGGCGGGCAGGTCGGCGTCGATACCGCTGCGGTAGCATACTTCTTGGGCCATAATGGGGGAGAGACCGGTATAGGAAGTATAAAGAGCCTTATAGACCGCCATGGGCTGTGTGTGCATATGTTCACAAAAGTTTACATAAGTCAGGAGAGAACGGTCATCGTCTACTGTGGTAGGAGATGAGCTGACAATGCTATCAGTGGTTCCTTCGTACTGGGGGCAGAAGCGGAGCGGATTCCACTTATTCTGTGTCTGGGGGATGAAATAATCCCTTCCGGGCAGCACTTCGCGGACGGAGCTGACCATACCGGAGATATGCTTGATACTGTCGATGATCATGTTCTTGTCATCACAGAAGATGATATTGCTGTGTTTGCCCATCACTTCGATGATCAGTTTCTTACGGCACAGGTCGCCTAATTCATTCAGGTGTTCCAACTCAAGATGGATGATCCGCTCAAGTCCGGGCTGGGCAATCGTTAAGATGCGTGCATTTTGCAGGTGTTTACGCAGCAGCATACAGAACCCCGGGGCGGTCAAGGGACTTGGCTTATTAGTCTGGGTCAGATAGACCAGGGGCAGGGAGGCGTCTGCGGACAGGAGAAGCCTGTACTGGGAGCCGTTGTTCTTAATGGTCAGCAGTAGTTCATCACTTTCGGGCTGGGCGATCTTGTAGATTCGGCCGCCGGAGAGTGTCTGCCGCAGTTCTGAAACGATATTTGCAATGGTGATGCCGTCAAAAGCCATGATGGTTCCTCCTTTTATCTGGGATGACGAACGAAATAAAGGCAAATTTTGTTCGTCAAGTTAATTGTCAAAATAAATATGATATAATTATGGTGCAGATGATCGCTTCGCTTTACGAGAACGTGAAGCAAATTTGCTTTTTATATTTTATAATAAGTAAAGGGAATTTTCAACTTTCTTGACTACTACGGGTAATTATTCTATAATGAAATCTGTACGCACAGGCAAATTGCAGCGGTGTCGGAACGGATGACGCCGTCAGGGGAGACATGACGGCAGGCCAGAGGGTCGGAGAAGCTGCAGGACTATTGTGCTCGCAGAACAGAGGAAAGGCAAGTACACGACTATGATAAAGAGTATGACTGGTTTCGGCAGATGTGAGATCGCCAGAGAGGAACGCAGGATCAGCGTAGAGATGAAGTCCGTCAACCACAGATATCTGGATGTGAGCATCAAGATGCCCAAGAAGCTGAACTTCTTCGAGGCGGCGATACGTGGTGAACTTAAGAACTATATCCAGCGTGGGAAGGTGGATCTTTTCATTAATTATGAGGATCTGACGGAGTCTAATGTGTGCGTGAAATACAACAGGGAGCTGGCCTCGGAGTATATGATGTACTTAAATAAGATGGCGGAGGATTTTGCTCTGGAGAATGACATCCGTGTGTCTGCTCTGTCTCGGTATCCGGAAGTGTTGAGCATGGAAGAACAGACGATTGACGAAGAGGAATTATGGCAGCTTCTGGAGGAGGCGGTCAGGGGTGCAGCAGAGGGATTTGTGGAGACCAGGGTCAAAGAAGGCGAGAACCTGAAGAATGACTTGATCGGCAAACTGGATGGTATGTTAACGCATGTGGATTATATCACAGAGCGGTCACCGTTGATCATTGCGGAGTATAAGCATAAGCTTCGGGATAAGGTCAAGGATCTTCTGGAAGATGCGAATGTGGACGAAAGCCGTCTGCTCATGGAAGTCACGATCTTTGCGGATAAGGTATGTGTGGATGAAGAGTTGGTACGTCTGCGCAGTCATATCGAGACGACGAAAGAGAATCTTCTGCAGGGAGGCAGCATTGGACGTAAGCTGGACTTTATCGCCCAGGAGATGAACCGGGAGGCGAACACTATTTTATCCAAGACCAGCGACTTGGAGACATCAAATCACGCTATTGAATTAAAGACGGAGATCGAGAAAGTACGCGAGCAGATTCAGAACATCGAGTAAACGGCATGTCTGCCTGACGGTTTCGGGAAATGACCGGAGCAGGCGGCATGAATACAGACAGGAACAGGATGCAGCGAGAAAGAGGGGCATCAAATATGGGAAGGCTGATTCATGTAGGATTTGGCAATGTGGTGAATACGGGAAAGATCATTGCGATCGTCAGCCCGGATTCTGCGCCGATCAAGCGCATGGTACAGAAGGCAAAAGAGACAGGAACAGCGATAGACGCTACACAAGGGCGTAAAACGAAGGCAGTGCTGGTGATGGAAAACAACCAGATCGTGTTGTCGGCTTTACTTCCGGAGACCATTTCCGGCAGAGCACAGATGGAAGGCGGAGAGGCAGATGAAGCGTAAGGGTATTTTGATCATTATATCCGGGTTTTCCGGAGCGGGGAAGGGAACCCTGGTCAAGAAGCTGGTGGAGAAATACGATGGGTATGCATTGTCTATTTCTGCAACTACCAGAGAACCCAGGCCGGGAGAAGTGGACGGCCGTGAATATTTTTTCCTGAAAAAAGAGGAATTTGAGAGTAAGATCGCCGAGAACGGCTTGATCGAGTATGCGTGCTATTGTGATAATTATTATGGGACACCGCGGGAATATGTGGAGGAACAGCTGGAGGATGGCCGGGATGTGATCTTGGAGATTGAGATCCAGGGAGCACATAAGGTGAAGCAGCAGTATCCGGATGCACTGACGCTTTTCGTGATGACACCCGATGCCGAGGAACTCAGATACAGGCTGGAAAGCCGGGGGACAGAGAGTGCGGAAGTGATCGAGAAGCGTATGCAGCGTGCCGCCAAGGAGGCGATGGGCATCGAGAAATATGAGTATATCGTGGTGAACGATAATTTGGAGAAGTGTGTTGATGAGGTACACAGGATCATCATGGCAGCCCATAATGCAGCGCATAGAAATATAGAATTTATCGATAATATTAGAAAAGAACTGGAAGGAGAAATGTGATGTTACACCCATCTTATGCAGATTTGATCAACGTAGTAAACAGTGGAGTTGAGGAAGGAGAGGATCCGGTAGTAAACAGCAGATATTCTATCGTAATGGCGACATCCAAGAGAGCGAGACAGATCATTGCCGGCGATGAGGAACTGGTGGACGGCAGAGGTAAGAAGGCGCTTTCCGTGGCTGTGGAAGAGCTGAACCAGGGTAAGATCAAGATTCTGGGTGAGGAAGAGCAGGACGAGGAAACGGAAGAAGAAGCATAATAATGAAAAAGAAGATATTGTTCGTGTCTCTCGGATGTGACAAGAATCTGGTAGATTCCGAGATGATGCTGGGGCTGCTTGCAAAAAGCAGTTATGAATTTACCGACGATGAGCGTGAGGCGGATGTTGTGGTGGTCAACACATGTTGCTTCATCAACGATGCCAAGGAAGAGAGCATCAATACGATTCTGGAGATGGCAGAGCTTAAGAAAATCGGCGCTATCGAAAGCCTGATCGTTACAGGATGTCTTGCTCAGCGCTACAAAGAGGAGATTCAGGCGGAGATTCCGGAGGTGGATGCTATCCTGGGGACGATGGCGATCGATGAGATCGCGAAGACCCTGGAAGAAGTGGGGCAGGGTATTAGGACCAATCGTTATAAAAGCCTGGATGAGAAACCTTTGACCGGCGTGGACCGTGTGGTCACTACCGGCGGCCATTATGCCTATCTGAAGATCGCGGAAGGGTGCGATAAGCACTGCACCTACTGTATCATTCCCAAGGTGCGGGGCAATTATCGCAGCGTACCGATGGAGGATCTGGTGCAGGAGGCGGAGAAGCTGGCTGAGCAGGGAGTCAGGGAACTGATCCTGGTAGCCCAGGAGACGACGCTGTACGGGGTGGATCTGTACGGACATAAGGCTTTGCCGGAATTGCTGCATAGGTTATGTAAGATCAGCGGATTGTATTGGGTACGGATTCTGTATTGTTATCCGGAGGAGATCGATGAAGCATTGATCGAGACGATACGGCAGGAGAAGAAGATTTGTCATTATCTGGATCTGCCCATTCAACATGCGTCAGACAGGGTATTGCGCAGGATGGGACGTAGGACGGACAGGGAGCATCTGGAGCAGACGATCGACAGGCTGCGTCAGGAGATTCCGGATATCTGTCTGCGGACTACGCTGATCACGGGTTTTCCGGGTGAGACACAGGAGGATCACGAACAGCTGCTTGATTTTATTGACCGCATGGAGTTTGACAGACTTGGGGTGTTCCCCTATTCTCAGGAGGAAGATACGCCGGCGGCACTGATGGAAGACCAGATTGAAGAAGAAATCAAACAGCAGCGGTTTGCGGAATTGATGGAACTGCAGCAGGAGATCGCTTTTGCAGCGGCACAGGATATGGTCGGCAGAGTGGTCACGGCAGTGATCGAGGGCAAGGTCGTCGATGAGAACGCGTATGTGGCGCGGACATATAAAGACGCTCCGGGAGTGGATGGGCTGTTGTTCGTGAATACGGGACGGGAGCTGTTGACCGGTGATTTTGTCAAAGTGAAAGTTAATGGTGTCTATGAATATGATTTGATGGGAGTGTTAGTAGAAGATGAATTTACCGAATAAATTGACAATGTTTCGTGTGATCCTGATCCCCTTTTTTGTGGTGTTTCTTTTAGTTGACATAACATCCGTAGATAAGTGGATAGCACTTGCTATTTTTATTGTTGCCAGTCTGACAGACATGTTGGACGGCAAGATCGCCCGCAAATACAATCTGGTGACGAATTTTGGCAAGTTTATGGATCCACTGGCAGATAAACTGCTGGTATGTTCTGCGTTGATCTGTCTTGTAGCGCTTGAAAGGATTCCGGCCTGGATGGTCATCGTCATCATTGCCAGAGAGTTTATCATCAGTGGTTTCAGGCTGGTGGCTTCGGACAATGGCGTCGTGATCGCGGCAAGTTACTGGGGAAAGTTCAAGACGACATTTCAGATAATCATGATATGCCTGATGATCGCGGATCTGGAGGCACTGCAGCTTTTGACAATGATCGTAACTTGGGTAGCCGTGATCCTGACGGTGGTGTCATTGGTGGATTATCTGGTGAAGAACAAGGACGTTATGAAGGATACGAAGTAAACGTAGAGAGAACATAGAAGGATGAGCATATGATCGTAGAACTGATTTCAGTGGGAACAGAGATTCTATTGGGCAATATCGTGAATACCAACGCGGCTTTCCTGTCCGAGAAATGTGCCGGGCTTGGCCTTTCCTGTTATTATCAGGATGTGGTGGGCGACAATGAGGACAGGCTGTACGAGACGATAAAGACGGCTCTTGGCAGGGCCGATATTCTGCTCTTGTCGGGAGGACTTGGGCCGACCCAGGATGACCTGACGAAGGAAGTGGCGGCTAAGGTAATGAACAAGACGTTGTACCTTCATGAGGAGAGCAAGGCAGCTATTCAGAGCTTTTTTGAAAAAAGAGGGCTGGAGATCACAGATAATAACTGGAAGCAGGCCATGGTGCCGGAGGGCTGTATCGTGGTTGCTAATCCCAACGGCACAGCGCCGGGTATCATCATGGCGGAAAACGGTAAACATGTGATACTGATGCCAGGACCGCCGAATGAGATGATCCCCATGTTTGAGACGTCGATCATGCCATATTTGAGCAGCCTGCAGTCTTGTGTGATCTATTCACAGACAGTGAAGATCTGCGGCGTGGGAGAGAGCAAAGCAGAGACCATGGTGGCGGATCTGATCAAAGAGCAGAGCAACCCGACATTAGCCACCTATGCTAAGACCGGAGAGGTACATCTGCGGGTGACAGCCCGGGCCGAGGATGAGAAGGCGGCCAGAAAGCTGGTAAAGCCCATGGTCAAGGAATTAAAGGGGCGTTTTGGCAATCATATCTATACAACGGAAGATGATGTGACACTGGAGAAAGCGGTGGTAGATCTTCTACTGGCCAATAGACTGACAGTGAGCACGGTAGAATCCTGCACTGGCGGACTTGTGGCAGCCAGGTTGATCAATGTACCGGGTGTGTCCGAGGTCTTCAAATCCGGGTATATCACGTATTCCAATAAGGCCAAGCGAAGACTGCTGGGAGTCAAGAAGAATACGCTGGCCAAGCATGGGGCAGTCAGTGAGACGGTTGCCAGAGACATGGCGAAGGGCGCCGCTATAGTGTCCAAGGCGGATGTGGTGGTCAGTGTTACAGGCATTGCCGGACCTGACGGCGGTACGGAAGAGAAGCCGGTTGGTTTGGTGTATATCGGCTGTTATGTATGTGGAAGGTACACGGTCAAGAAATGTCTTTTCAGCGGTGACCGTGCCAAGATCAGGGATAATACGGTCTCAGCCGCGTTGTCATTGATGCGGGAATGTATTTTGCAGTATTACAGTGAAGTGACGTTTGGCGGGAAAGACAAGTGAAATAGCACGTGTAATTGAAAGGAAAAGGGGAAAATAAATGGATCGATCGGAAGAGTTTGCGGATCGTAATAACAGTAACAGGGAAGAAATGGATATACTCTCCGAGGAATCACCGTCTGGAGAAGATTCGGGAGTCTGTTCTACGGCGGATACTGCTGCAGGACAGGTGATAAATTTGCAGGATACGGAGCAGGCTCAGGATGTAAATGATCCGAGCAGACAGCAGAATTATGATACAGGGCCGTATGATGGAAATCCTTATTACAATAATACTCCTCATAATCATGATGCATATCAGAATACTCCTTATAATAATGATTCGTATCATAACAATCCTTATAATAATACTCGTTATGGTGACAGCCCTTATTATGATGATCCCTATCGGAATGCGCAGTACAGCCCATTGGCACGGCCGGCCAAGAATAATAACATTCCATTGATCATTGGGATCGCTGCGGCTATCGTGATCTTGTTTCTGATTGCTGTTTTTGCCCTGACTTATAGAGTGGTATCACTGTACTCCGAAAGATGGGAGAAGTCTCATAAAGGTTTTGAAGAGCATGAGTTTAATGATGACAGGCAGGAGAAACGGCAGAAGAACAGTGAAGAAGAGATAGAGTCGTATGACCGTGACCGCTTTGATGATGAATACGATCATGATGGTTATTTTAATTATGATGAATACGATTACGATGACTATTTTAATGATGATTACTTTAATGACGATTATTTTAATGATGGTTACTTTAACGACGATTATTTTAATGATGGTTACTTTAATGACGATTACTTTAAAGATGGTTATTATAATGACGATTTCGGTGATGGGTATGATTATGACAATGATCAGTATTATACGCTGCACGACGATATCAAGAAGGATCTTTCTTATTCCGTAGAATTTGAGCATTATGAATATGACACCGATAATGATAATGTGGAGATCATGGTGTCCTATCCGGTGATCAAAGGCGAAAAGGTACCGAATCTGAAGCATTTGAATAGTGTGATAGCAGAGGAGATCGATCTGTTCAAAGATTATTTCGAGGAAGAATATGCGGATTATATGGATGAGTATAATGGGTATTTTTCTGCACTTTCTTCCGGATATGTCACCTATATGGATGAAGAGAAGATGAGTATCGCTTTTGCGGAGTATATATATACCGATTACTATAATGAAGCATTTCTGTATAGTATCAATATCGATATGGAGAACGGCGTCATTTTAGAGAATGAGAACATGCTGAGCATTGATGATGACTTTTCAGTGGAGTTCAGAAAGAAGAGCGATGTGCAAAATGGTGAGATCGTCTATCTTACAGGTATGACTGACCAGGAGATCACGGATCACTTTAACTCTTCAAATATTATTGTCTTCTATACTCCTAAGGGAATGGAGATCGGATTCAACTATGAAGAAGGATGGGTAACCGTTACCTATGAGGACTACGATAAGTATCTTAAGGTTTTCTGATCTTATGTGATATCCAGTATATCATCAAATGCAATTTTAGTATTTACAATCTGAAGCAACCGGCTGGTTTCGTCAATTCGGGCGACCATGCCGGTTACTTTAATGTATTCGTCTTTGCTGAAATAAACGACGGAGGCAATCTGGCCTTTGATCAGGCAGTGCATTTTGCGGTCCAGCTCTTCTGCCATCTCTTCAGATAATTCTATTCTTGGCACGGTGATCTTCTCACGGGCAGCCAGTGCGTCCGGCAGACCCTTTAAGGCTGCGAAGGGCATAAACTGCTTGGCCCTGTCTTCTATTGGCATTTTGTGTTTGGGTTTACTCGCCACTTTTGTGCCCTCCGATCTGATGATTCCGTTCTTTGGTGGTGGCGCCTTCTTCCAGGTTCATGCCCTTTAAGATGGCGTCTTTGCCGAACTTGTTCTTGATACTGATGACAGCCTGCTGTATCTTGCGGCTGCGCTCTAACTGTGCGCTGTCAATGAAGAAATTGTATTGATGGTATTCCTCCGGCATCACATTGTTGCAGGTGATATTGATGCGATGGACCGGGTAAGCCGGATCAACGATCTGCCGGTAAAGATCTGTCACTACGGGTATGAGTAGCAGATCGGAGTTGGTCTCCACGTCAGCAGCGGCAGTACCGTGGGAGGAAGGAACATTGAGCCTGTTGGCATAGCCTACGTGAAGCGTGATGGAGCCGGTGACCAGATTCTTCTCTACCAGATCCAGGCAGAGCAGATCCATCATTTCCTTTGCAACGAGCAATCCCTTTTCGTAAGAATAGTCACTGCCCAGTACCTGTCCGCTGCTCAGACAGTTGGTGTGTGACCTGTAGGATTTGATATCTGACATGGTAACGGGCTCACGGCCCCAGGCGTGGTCGATCAGAAGCTCGGCGTCAATGCCGAAGAGCCGATAAAGGAAATCTTCGTCGGCCTGTGCGAGATCTCCCATAGTGCGGATACCGTAGGGTTCCAGTCGTCTTGCAGTGCCGGAGCCGATCCGCCAGAAATCGGTGAGAGGACGATGGTTCCACAACAGTGTCTGGTAGCTGCTTTCGTCCAGTTCGCCGATAAAATCTTCTGCGTGCTTAGCGGTGATATCCAAAGCTACCTTGGCCAGATACAGGTTCGTGCCGACGCCACAGGTGGCACGAATCTTGGTGATACGGAAGATATCTGCCATGATGCGCAGTCCCAGTTCGCGGGCAGAGATGTGGTACAGTTCCAGATAGTCAGTCACATCCATGAAAGCTTCGTCGATGGAGTACACATGGATGTCTTCTTTGGAAATATAGTTCAGATAGATACTGTAAATATCGGCGGCGGTATCGATATATTTCTGCATACGGGGCGGGGCAACGGTATACTTTACATGCTTCGGAATCTCAAAAAGGCGGCAGCGATTCTTGATGCCAAGGGCCTTCATGGCAGGCGTGATGGCAAGGCAGATCGTCTTCTCGGTGCGTTCCGGATCGGCTACAACCAGATTTTCAGTCATGGGATCCAGACCCTTGGACACACATTCCACGGAAGCGTAGAAGGATTTCAGATCGATACATAGGTAGGTGCGTTGTTTCATGATAATACTCCCAGCACGGAATTATGAAAGAATATTTCGGTAGCAGGCCATATACGGCAGCGCTGTCAGTCCATTACCGGATTATGTAATGACAGCAGTTATACAAAGCATAACACGCGAACGTATGTTTGGCAAGCGAAAAACTATGGAAACGATGAATTGAGCCAAAATTGTTGAAATTTTTGAAATGACGGCTAGCGGTAAAGGCTTAGATATGATAGAATTTTTACATTGTGATAAGAAAATGTTCAGATCATAATGAGAAAACGGAGGTAGAGTACTGTGAAATAAATTTTTCACAGGTAAATTGGTGCTTTGTGGCAGCAAATGTCGCAGGCTGAGAAAGGTTGGTTATTACTATGGAGAAAGCAAATGTATATTTTACAACGTTCAAGGCGACAGCGCATGAGAACCTTCTGCAGAAGCTGCATCGTCTGATGAAGACAGCCGGGTTTGAGAAGATTGATTTCACCGATAAGTATGCGGCGATCAAGATTCATTTCGGGGAGTATGGCAACCTGGCATTCCTGCGGCCTAACTATGCCAGAGTAGTGGCTGATTATGTGAAGGAACTGGGAGGCAAACCATTTCTGACGGATTGCAATACGCTGTATGTAGGCAGCAGGAAGAATGCCCTTGATCATTTGGAGACGGCATACATAAATGGATTCTCTCCTTATCAGACGGGATGTCATGTGATCATTGGAGATGGCCTGAAGGGGACTGATGAGGCATTGGTTCCGATTGACGGTGAGTATGTGAAAGAGGCGAAGATCGGGCAGGCAGTCATGGATGCGGATGTTTTTATCTCACTGACACATTTTAAGGGACATGAAGCGGCCGGATTCGGCGGAACGCTGAAGAATATAGGAATGGGATGCGGTTCGAGAGCAGGTAAGATGGAACAGCATTATGAGGGTAAACCGAGTGTGGATTCGTCTGTCTGCATAGGCTGTGGCGCATGTGACAGAATATGTGCACACGCTGCTCCGATCATAGAGAACGGTAAGGCACATATCGATCATGAGAAGTGTGTTGGCTGCGGACGGTGTCTTGCGGCGTGTCCGAAGGATGCGATCACGGCGGATCTTTCTAATTCTGTGAAGGTGCTTAACTGTAAGATGGCTGAATACAGCCTGGCGGTATGCAAAGATCGTCCATGCTTCCATGTATCTCTCATCTGTGACGTATCACCCAACTGCGACTGTCATTCCGAGAATGATATTCCGATCATTCCCAATGTAGGAATGCTTGCTTCTTTCGATCCGGTGGCGTTGGATCAGGCGTGCGCGGATCTGTGCAATCAGATGACACCGGTGGAAAGCAGTGTTTTGGGTGAGAATCTGAAGAAGCATGGCAATGAAGAGGGGCATGACCACTTCCATATGACACATCCGGATACGGAGTGGAAGAGCTGTATTGCCCATGCGGTGAAGCTGGGCCTGGGTACAGATCAGTACGAGCTTGTGCAGATCTAGAAAGAGTGCGGGATACTGATGCCGCGAGTCAGATCAGTGTCGTAGTGGGATACGGACATGTGGCAGACAGAATGCAGAAAGGAATAACGAAGAAGGACAGGGAACGATGAGGATAGACGAGAAATTAACCCGATTACGCGAGTTGATGGGTGAGAACAACTTTTCTGCCTATATCATACCGACGGATGATTTTCATAGTTCGGAATATGTGGGTGACTATTTTAAGGCGAGAGAATATATGTCAGGATTTACCGGATCCGCAGGGACCCTGGTAGTTTTGCAGGATAAGGCAGCATTATGGACAGACGGCAGATATTTCATTCAGGCTGCCAGACAGCTTCAGGGCAGTACTATCGAGCTGATGCGTTCCGGGCAGCCGGATGTGCCCAAGATAGAAGAATATCTGGAGAAACATTTGGGCGAGAAAGCCGTGATCGGGTTCGATGGCCGCACAGTCACGAAGCGATTTGTGGAGATGATCGGAGAGAAGACTGACGCGAAGCAGATCACCTTTGACGGTAGTAAGGATCTGGTGGATGCGATCTGGACGGATCGCCCGCCCCTTTCCAAAAAGCCGGTCTGGGAACTGCATGTGAAATATGCAGGTAAGAGCAGAGAGGACAAGATCAAGGAAGTTCGGACCAAAATGCAGGAAGAGAAGGCTGATCAGCTGCTGGTGACCGCACTGGATGAGATAGCGTGGCTTTTTAATCTGCGCGGAGGAGATATTGCGCATACGCCGGTTTTTCTGTCTTATCTGCTTTTGACGAAGGAGCAGATCACGTTGTTTGCCCACGAGGAGATATTTCCGGTGCAGATATTGGAAAGGTTGACTCGGGAAGGTGTGACGATAAAGCCCTATGAGGAGATCGGGCAGGCGGTAGGCAATATGCCTGCGGGAACGAAGGTATGGTTGGACAGTGGGGCCGTGAATTACCGGCTGACACAAAAGGTACCGAAGGATGTGGAGATTCTGGATCAGGAAAGTCCGATCGTGCTTATGAAAGCAGTGAAGACACCGGAGGAGATGAAGCATATGCGTGCTGCCCACATAAAGGACGGCGTTGCGGTGACGAGATTTATCCATTGGCTGAAGACAAATGTAGATAGGGAGACGGTCACGGAAGTAGGCGCTGCCGGGAAATTAGAGATGCTCCGGTCACAGATGGAAGGGTATTTGGAACCCAGCTTTTCTTCTATCATTGCCTATGGACCTCACGGTGCGATCGTGCATTATGCGCCGACACAGGAATCAGATGTGGAGATGAAGGCGGAAAGCTTCTGTCTGGCGGATGTGGGTGGTCATTATCAGGAAGGCACTACGGATATCACCCGTACCATAGCGCTGGGGGATCTGACGGAGGAGGAGAAGCGGTATTATACGACGGTACTGCGAGGAAACCTGGCATTGGGCGCAGCGAAATTTGTGGAAGGTGTCAGCGGACAGAATCTGGATGTGTTGGCGAGAGGCCCATTATGGGAGATGGGCATGGATTACAATCATGGGACCGGCCACGGCGTAGGCTATATTCTTGGAGTGCATGAAGGGCCGCAGAGGATCCACTGGCGTGTCTCACCGGGAGCGCAGAGTGTTCCGTTGGAGGAGGGTATGATCGTATCCGATGAACCGGGACTGTATCTGGAAGGACGCTTTGGCATCCGATTGGAGAATCTGGTTCTGTGCCGTAAGGGAGAGAAGAATGATCATGGTCAATTCCTGTATCTTGAGCCGTTGACGATGGTGCCTTTTGACAGGGAAGCGATTCTGCTGGAATTGATGACGGAGAAAGAATTGGAATGCCTCAATCTCTATCACCAGAGGGTGTACGAGTCTTTATCACCGTATTTGGACGAGGAAGAGCAGTGCTGGCTGAAGGAAATGACGGCGCGGATACAGTAGCAGAAGGGCGCAAAGAATGCCTGCGCCATCGCTGATACGGGTGCAGGCATGACGAGCATATGTAGTATGGAGAGAAGCCGGACAAAAGCAGAGTAGAGAAGGGAAAACATGGAACAAAGGAAAATCAGATGGGGTCTGCTGGGGGCAGGAGAGATCTTGAACCGCTGGATGAACGGTGCGCAGCAGATAGAAGATATGGAGATCGTTGCGGTTGCATCCAGAAGCAGCGAACGGGCCCGTAAGATGGCACAGAAATTTCATATTCCGGCGGCCGTAGACTATGAAGAGCTGTTGGCGCGTAAAGATATCGATGTGGTCTATATCCCGGTACCGCACACGGCGCATAAGGAACTGGCAGTGAGGGCAATGGAATCCGGGAAAGGGGTGCTGGTGGAAAAACCGGCGGCCATTAACGCGGAAGAGTTTCAGGAAATGATCGACTGCGCCAGGAAAAATCATACGTTTTTGATGGAGGCTGTGTGGACGAAATTTTTCCCGATCATACAGGAGATAGAGGGCAGGATTGGAGAGAAGGGAATCGGACAGGTACGGGTCGTACAGTCAAATTTTGCTTTCCGGAACGAGGTCGATCCGGCATCGAGGCTTTTTGACATGGAGCGTGCAGGCGGTGGGCTTTTGGATGTGGGCGTTTATAATCTGCATTTTTCTCGGATGGTCCTGAAGAAAGATCCGCTGTATCTGATCGGAAAAGCATCCATGGATACGGATGAGCATCATCTTCAGATAGACGAGCAGGCCGCTTACATCGCACAGTATGACAGGGGTGAGCTGGCTGTAATGGGAAGCGGGGTACGTATCGGGATGCTGGACACAGCCTGGATTTATGGAACGAAAGGATACATTACAGTGCCTCATTTCTGGAAACCGACACGGATGCTTGTGACAGTCGGGAATGAAACCACGAATATTGAACGAAAGGTGCCGCAGAAGATCGCGGGTGTGGAGGATGAAGGGTACCAGTATGAGATCGCACATGTAAATCAATGCATCCGGGAAGGCGTGGTCGAGTCACCGGTGCTGACGTGGAAGGATACGATGGCCATCCTGAACCAATGTGACAGTCTGCGGACAGACTGGGGAATCGTGTATCCGCAGGAAAGAAAGAGTTTATAATATTTTCGGTGCAGATTTTTTGTGCTTATGAACAGGGAATATATCTGTATAGGAATTTAAAGGTAGGAGATACTTTTAGAGAATAGTATTTTTCAGTGGACGTAGTAGATGAAGAATGCAAGGCAATACGGTCATCTATCATGAGGACTCTGGACAGAAAGATACAAGTTGACGAAGAGATGTGGGATATCACATAGAATGGAGGAGACTATGGCACAGGCAGCAGGAAACAGTAAATACGCAGGAACTCAGACAGAGAAGAACTTGGAGGCGGCGATCGCAGGCGAATCGGTGGCGAGAAATAACTATACTTTCTTCGCATCCAAGGCGAAGAAGGAAGGATTTGAGCAGATTGCAGCAATCTTCCAGGAGACTGCAGACAACGAGAAAGAGCATGCTAAGCTCTGGTACAAAGAACGTTATGGGATCGGTACTACGGCTGAGAATCTGGCAGCGGCAGCGGCGGGTGAGAATTATGAATGGACAGAGATGTATGTAGGATTCGCGGAGACTGCGGAGAAGGAAGGCTTTCCGGAACTGGCGGCTAAGTTCCGTCAGGTGGCAGCTATTGAGAAACAGCATGAGGAACGTTACCGGGCACTTCTTCGGAATGTAGAGATGCAGGAAGTATTTAAGAAGAGTGAAGTCAAGGTATGGGAGTGCCGCAACTGCGGACATGTCGTGGTAGGCTGTGATGCACCTGAGATCTGTCCGGTGTGTGCACATCCGCAGGCGTATTTCGAGATCAAGGCGGAGAACTATTGATGCCAAGACTTACAGTACCGCCCGCAGACAGCGTGGCCGGACAGCCGGTTACTGCATAAGCGTGTGGAAGATTACGGGAAGAACTGAGGTGATGTGGGCTGTTAGCTTATGTCACCTCAGTATTTGTGTGGAGTGTTACAAAGGAGTGTGTTAAACTGCAAAAAAAGATTGACAGAATCTGACAAATGTTTTATTCTTAATTGACAGAACGTTTGTTCTGCGTTGCGAGGTGGAGGATATGCAGATCTTACAGATATTTTGGGACAGGCGGGAACTGTTTATAACCTGTCTGCTGGAACATATCAGAATATCACTGACAGCAGTGTTGTGTGCAGGGATACTCGGTATCCTGACAGGGATTCTGATCAGCAGACATAAGAAGGCGGCAGGTGTGGTGTTGGGGATCGTCAATGTGATCTATACTATTCCGTCAATCTCTTTGCTGGGATTTCTGATCCCCCTGACAGGAATTGGCAACCGGACGGCTATCATTGCTTTGACTGTCTATGGATTGTTACCCATTGTCAGGAATACGTACACGGGTCTGACGACTGTGGATGCCACTATTTTGGAGGTGGCGGAAGGGCTGGGCTCAGATGGCAGGCAGGTGATGTTTCGGATTCGATTTCCGCTGGCACTACCTGTGATCATCAGCGGCTTCCGCAATATGGTGGTCATGATCATCGCCATGGGCGGTATCGCCTCCTTTATCGGGGCAGGCGGCCTTGGAGTTGCGATCTACCGGGGAATCACAACCTACAATATGACGTTGACAGCTGCGGGCTCTATACTGATCGCTCTTTTGGCTCTGTTTTGTGACCGTCTGCTTTCTCTGGCGGAGAAAGCAGTTAACAGGAGGTACGGCATTGAATAAGGTGATTGAGATACGGGAATGTTCGGCAGCTTACGGAGAGAATGCGGTGCTGCATAAGGTTTCCCTTACGGTAGAGCAGGGGGAACTGGTAGTGATCATCGGGCCTTCCGGATGCGGAAAGACGACATTGCTCAAGATGATCAACGGCATCGTGACGCCGAGCGAAGGAGAAGTGATCGTTAACGGAGAAGCACTGGCGGAGTGCAATCTGGTTGCCTTGCGCCGACAGATTGGTTATGCGGTGCAGGGAGCGAAGCTTTTTCCGCACATGACGGTTCGGGATAATATCTGTTATGTTCCTGGCTTGGAGAAGAAGATGACGACAGAAGAGAAGCAGCATCTGGTCAAACGTATGCTGGAGATGGTTCAGTTGCCGGTGCAGCTTTCTAGCCGTTTCCCGCGGCAGCTTTCAGGAGGTCAGCAGCAGAGGGTGGGAATCGCCAGGGCCATGGCGGCGAATGCCAGGATACTTCTGATGGACGAGCCCTTCGGTGCAGTGGATGAGATCACCCGGAAAGGGCTGCAGGAGGAATTGCTTTCCCTGCAGGAGAAGACGGGAGTTACGATCGTATTCATCACGCATGACATTGATGAGGCTTTTAAACTTGGCAGCCGTATTTTGATCATGAAGGAAGGCTGTATCTGGCAGGAGGGTACGGCAAAGGATTTGATGGAATCGCCGCGGGATGCATTTGTGAGGAAGCTGTTGAACAGATAAGCGGCAGGATTATACTAGTTATGAAAGGGGAATGAAAGAGATGGCAAAGAAGAGACAGGGAAAGAGACATTTGAAAAAGGCAGTCGTATTGTTCCTGGTCGTGGCGATGATGTCCGGCTTATGCGGCTGTGGGGAGAAGAAGGTGATCCGCATTGCCTCCAAGCCCATGACGGAGCAGTATATCCTGACGGAGATCATTGCACAGCTGATCGAGGCCGAGACAGATTATGAGACGGAGATCACCAAAGGTGTGGGTGGTGGTACGACCAATATCCATCCGGCTTTAGTCAAGGGAGAGTTCGATCTGTATCCGGAATATACGAGGACAGCATGGCTGAATGTCCTGAAGAAAGAAGAGATGGAGAAGGATGATGAGAAGCTGTATGCACAACTGCAGGAAGAGTATGCTGCTCTGGGATTGACTTGGACCGGCCTTTATGGGTTTTCCAATACGTATGGCTTGGCGCTCAGACAGGAAACGGCGGAGCAGTATGGTCTGGGCACTTATTCGGATCTGGCAGCGGCTTCCGGAGAACTCATCTTCGGTGGTAATCCGGATTATATCGAGCTGGAGACCGGTTATCCCCGGCTCTGTGAGGCATATGGTATGCAGTTTAAAGACGTGAAGCAGATGGAGATTGCCTTAAAATATGAGGCTTTGACAAACGGAGAGGTGGATGTGATCAATGCCTTTACGACAGATGCGCAGCTTGCGGCTAACAACCTGGTCCTACTTACCGACGACGGCAGTTTCTTTGAGCGTTTCGATGCAGGTACGATCGTGAGAAAAGATGCGCTGGAGAAGTATCCGAAGCTGGAGGGTGTGTTGGAGAAGCTGAACGGACTGATTTCGGAAGACGAAATGCAGCAGTTGAATTATGAAGTGGAAGTAAACGGCAAAGAAGATAAAGAAGTGGCAAGACAGTTCCTTGTGACGAAGGGGCTGCTGTCAGAATAAAGAGGCGGATGAGGATCTCCGCCAGCAGGGTATGCATTGCTAAAGCAATTTAAAAAGCTGCGGGACAGGGTCTTCCTATCCCGCAGCTTGAATTTTTTATAGGACTCAGATTCCAAGCAGATATCTGAGTCAACTACAGTATTAAACAACCTTAAATTTCTCAATATAGACCGGGAAAGTGTCAGTGCCTTTCATCTCCTTGCCGGCCGAGATCGTCACGTTCTTATCTGTGATCAGATATTCTACATTTGCACCTGCTTCTACCACTGTATCTTGCATCAGAATGCAGTTCTTTACAGTAGCGCCTTTGCCGATCTTGACACCACGGAAAATCACGCTGTTCTCCACTTCACCCTCGATCACGCAACCGTCAGCCATCATCACGTTCTGCACCTTAGCGCCATCCTTATAGTGGGTCGGGTTATCGCCGCGGATCTTCGTATAGATGGGAGCGGAAGAGAAGAGAGCATCCAGATTATAGTCATCCAGAAGCTTCATATTCTCATCGAAGTAACTCTTCATGCCACTGATGCGTGCCACATAGTCTGTGTATTTGTAAGCCTGTACATTCAGTTTGCCAAGCTGCGGCATGATAACGTCGCGCATGAAGAAGGAACGTCCCTGGATATAAGCGTCATTTATGATGTTGATCAACAATTCTCTGTTAACGACGAAGATGTTCATGGACATCTTCTGTACGCCATCTGTCTTCGGATTGATGTATACTTTCTTAAGACGACCGTCTTCGACATCAAAGGTGTAATAGAAGATCTTATCATTGGTCGGATAGTTCAGCAGTTCCTCCGGAATTTCCTGTTCATTGTAGGCGATCGTCATATCAGCACCGCTGTCGATATGAGCCTGCAACATAGCACTGAAATCGAAGTTGACTACCACGTTGGTATCCGACATGATCACGTATTCCTCTTTCTGGTCTTTTAAGAAATCCAGAAGATTTGCCAGTGCGCTGGCGCGTCCCACATAAGGGCCTCCTACTTCTTTCTCCGCAAAAGGAGGGAAGATGCGCAGACCGCCGTTCTTGCGGATCAGATCCCACTCGCGTCCGGAACCGAGATGATCCATCAGGGAGTGATAGTTCTTGTTTACCACCACAGAGATGTTGTCAATACCGGAATGAGTCATGCTGGACAAGATAAAGTCAATGACACGGTAACGGCTGGCAAAAGGGATGGAAGCCATCAAACGCACGCTGACCAGTTCCGGAACCAGAGCATCATAACTGTTTGGAAAAATAATACCGACTACACTAGTGTTTGATTTTACCATTGCTCTTCACCACCTTCTACATTATTTCTGACCATGGCATTGGGGCCTACCACGGCATTCTCACCGATAGTAACGCCGGAGCCGACAGTGGCCACGCCGTTCTCATCGCCGGAAGGCATCGCGCCTACCACGGCGTTCTCACAGATCGTTACGTTCTCTGCTACAATACAGTGTTTCACCACTGCGCCTGCCTTGACGGTCGTGCCACCCATCAGGACTGCATCTTCCACCACCGCGCCTGCTTCTACCTTCACGCCGCCGAAAAGGATGGAGTGTTTCACACTGCCCTTGATCCGGCAACCGTCGGTGATCATGGAATTCTCTACGATTGCGCCGGGGTTGATCTTATGCCCGGTCATGCCGGCGTTGCGGCTGTAGATCTTCCAGTCCTCGTCGAAAAGGTTGATGCCGCTGTGCTCGGGATCCAGGACTTCCATGTTGGCTTCCCATAAGGAAGCGATGGTTCCTACATCCTTCCAGTAGCCGTTGAAATGATAGGCATACATCTGACGGTGATCGCGCAGAAGGTTGGGGATGATATTGTTGCCGAAATCGTTCTCGGAGTTCGGGTCTGCCTCATCCTCTTCCAGATACTGTCTTAAGATATCCCAGTTGAAAATATAAATACCCATGGAAGCCAGATTAGACTTAGGTTTCTTAGGTTTCTCCTGGAATTCGGTGATCTTGTCATTCTCGTCGGCTACCATCAAGCCGAAGCGGGGAGCCTCTTCCCAGGGTACTTCCATAACGGCTACGCTGAATTCTGCGTTCTTCTCCTTATGGAATTTCAGAAAGGCGCTGTAATCCTGCTTACAGATCTGGTCACCGGAAAGGATGATGACATATTTGGGATCATAACGTTCAATAAAGGATATATTCTGATAGATTGCATTTGCGGTTCCTTTATACCAGTCCGAGCCGTGAGCTTTCTGGTAGGGCGGTAGTACGTGTACACCTCCGTGAAGCCGATCCAGATCCCAAGGCTGCCCGTTGCCTATGTATTCATTCAATTCCAGCGGTTGATACTGGGTCAGGATTCCCACGGTATCAATGCCTGAATTAACGCAGTTGGAAAGCGGGAAATCGATGATACGATATTTGCCGCCAAAAGGAACTGCAGGTTTTGCAAGCTTCTCGGTCAGTGCATACAGACGGGAACCCTGTCCGCCGGCAAGAAGCATTGCAATCATTTCTTTTGCCATATTAATATTCCTCCTTTTAAACTTTATAAAAAGATTATATAACAAAATCATGGAAAATAATAGAAAAATCCGAAAAAAGTCGAAGAAAATTATAATTTTTACCTATTGACTTTTCAAAAAAACTGTGAATGGACAAAACGATGACTAACGGTATTTATTGTGCATTGACCATGAATGTGTACCGGTTGCCTGCAACCGTAAAGTGATCGGCAAGTACTACGTACTCAATGACCTTGCAGCAGAGTGCAGGGCACCGTGAATAGCAACAACGGCTGCGTACTTTGTGCATGAACCGATTCGTTTCGGGTTGCCTTGCCGGCGTTGTAATGATAAAATAAACTTATATTTTAAAGAATTATATCTGCAAAAGGAGTATATACATGAAAGAAGTCAGAATATTGGAGATCAAGCAGAGTGTTTTTGCGGATAACGACAGAAGGGCACAGCTTCTGCGGCAGGAACTAAAGGAGAAGAAACTATTTCTGCTAAATCTTATGTCCTCGCCGGGATCGGGTAAGACTACCACGCTGATGAGAACAATAGAAGCGTTGCGTGACACATTGAGAATAGGGGTTATGGAGGCGGATATCGATTCCGACGTAGATGCCAGGACGATTTCCCGATCCGGAGTGAGAGTCATACAACTGCACACCGGTGGGATGTGCCACCTGGACGCAGAAATGACCAGACAGGGACTGGAAGGACTGGATACGGCAGAACTTGACCTGGTGATCTTAGAGAATGTGGGGAATCTGGTGTGCCCGGCGGAGTTTGACACCGGAGCGACTAAGAATGCCATGATCCTTTCGGTGCCGGAGGGGGATGACAAGCCGTTAAAATATCCGTTGATGTTTTCTCTCTGTGACGTGGTACTGGTGAATAAGATCGACGTGCTGCCCTATTTTGATTTTGATCTGGAGAGATGCAGGGAATATGTGCACAGGCGTAATCCGCAGGCAAAGATCATTCCGATCTGCGCCAAGACAGGAGAAGGGATACAGGAGTGGACAGACTGGCTGCTGCAGGAAGTGCGAGGATGATAGGGGGCGGAAGGCAGGAGAATCGGTTCACTGACAGCAGAGCAGGGATATGCTCTCCGGCGATGATATAAGGACAGAATGAGCTGTGTAGATAGAGAATGATCTCAAGGAAGTATCCGTGGATCGAATGATAAGGCAAAGATAGAAACAAAGCAGGAAAGGACAGGAGAGGGGTATGGAGAGAAAACTGGACAAGGAGAAATATCCGGAGTACGTATATCCGGAGCATAAGCCGGATCACAGTAAGCCG
>CAMWLJ010000002.1 GCA_947175055.1 uncultured Lachnospiraceae bacterium
ATGGATGGCCATGCGGCCCGCCAACCGGCAGGTTATGCATGATGTTATTTACTATATATTCACTAAAGCGATAAGGAGATAAGGAGAATGGAAACCATGTCAGAAATTAAATGGAATGACCGTTTTAATCTGGGTGTGGATGAAATCGACAAAGCCCACCAGAAACTTTTTTCAATCGTGAACAAACTGATCGCCTTCACCGAGAATCCGGCAAAGCAGCAGCACGCCTGTAAAGAAGGCATCAAATACTTCAAAAGCTACACCATCAAACATTTTGCAGAAGAAGAGGCTTATATGCAGTCCATTGCATATGCAGGACTACCCATGCATAAGAGCCTTCATGATAATCTCCGTGACAAGACTCTGCCTGCTCTGGAAGCAGAGTTGGACGATCAGAATTATTCCATCGAATCCGTTCAGCATTTCATCGGCATCTGTGTCGGATGGCTCACCGGCCACATCATGGTCGAGGATCGCGCCATCACCGGACGCAACGCCAACAAATGGGTACATACATCTTCCGATGACAAGATGGAATCTATCATCAAAGCGACCACGCAAGGGTTAAAGTCCATGAGCCGCGCACCGATCCAGCTTGTCAGCCAGCATTATGGCGGCGAGGGCTTCAAGGTTGGCAAACCGCTCTGCTACCGACTGACTTACAGCCATAAGTCTGAACAAAAACAACAGATCCATCTTGTTTTCGAGGAATCTGTTGCGATCCTTACCTTAAATAATATTCTTGATATGGACATCAAGCGGATCGACCGGACAGTCATTGACGCTATGAAGATGCTCTCGATACAGCTGGTTGATTACTTGTATAAGTATTTTCCTAACAATGTCAAATATACGCTGGACAAATCCGATTTTCTGACCTTTGATCAGTTTTCCAAGATTTTCTATAAGCAGGCACCGGCCTGCAGCCTACTGTTCAACGTTGACAACCGCGGCTATATCGCCATGTGCATCGATACTATCCAGCAATAAACCTACGACAAAAGGGGAACCGTCCGCACTGTAAGTGCACGGTTCCCCTTTATCTGTCATAACAGGAAACTTCTTAGTCGGATGCCTGAAACCGTTAAGTTATTGGCGAGTACTACGTACTCAATGCTCTGCAGCGAGATGCAGGGCACCATGAATAGCAACAATTACCACATTCTCATATCACTGCGCTCTTGACAATACTTTATTCAACGTATTGAACAGAATCTCTATGTTGATCGGCTTCGCGATATGACCATCCATGCCGTTACGCAACGCCTCCTGCTTATCCTCCTCGAAAGCATTGGCCGTCATGGCGATCACCGGTACGGAAGCAAGCTTTTGATTCTCCAACTGTCTGATCTCCCGCACTGCCTCGTAACCGTTCATCACAGGCATCTGTACATCCATCAGCACCAGCTGGTAATATCCCGGACTGGATTTCTCTAACATTTCAACTGCGATCTTCCCGTTCTCCGCAACCTCTGTCTTGAAGCCGGCACTATCCAGTATCTCTACGGCGATCTCTTGATTCAGCGCATTGTCCTCAGCTAACAGGATCCTCCCTGCCGTAAACTGCACCGTCCCACTCGCCTGTTCCACTTCATCCGCCTCTTCCAGGCCGATGACAGTGCGCAGGCAGTCACGCAGTTCCGACATGAACAGCGGCTTGCTGCAAAAGGCCGTAACACCGGCTTCTTTGGCCTCTTCCTCGATGTCCGACCAATCATAGGCCGTCAGGACGATGACCGGCACATCATCGCCCATCATCTGTCTGACTCTCCTGGTCACCTCGATACCGTTCATATCCGGCAGCAGCCAGTCAATGATATACACCAGATAGCCGTCCTTGCGCATGCTGGCCTGTTTCGTGCGAAGCACTGCCTCCTTGCCGGACAGCGTCCACTCTGCACGAAGTCCGATCTGCCCAAGCATATATGAAACACTGTCACAGGTGTTGAAATCATCATCCACCACCAGCGCCCTGCAATTCTTCAATTCCGGAATGTCCTGTTCTTCCTTCTCATTCTCCCTGATCTGGAAGGTAAAGGAAACCGTAAAGGTAGAACCTTCGCCTGGCTCACTCTCCACTTCGATCGTGCCGTTCATCATATCCACGATATTCTTAGTGATGGCCATACCCAATCCGGTACCCTGGATACCGCTGACCGTAGAATTCATCTCCCGTTCAAAAGGTTCAAAAATATGCTCCACAAACTCAGCGCTCATCCCCACACCGTTATCCTTGATGGAAAACTCGTAAGTCGCATAACCCTCCGGCGCTCCGGCCTTCTCCGTGATCCGCATATTGATAGCGCCGCCCGCACCGGTGTATTTGACCGCATTGCCCAGCAGATTGAGAAGTACCTGGTTAAGCCGCAGTTTATCACAGAAAATATCCTCATTGCGGATATCCATCGTATCCACATGCAGCTCCAGCTGTTTCGCGTGTACATCCGCTTGTACGATATTACAAATCCCATGCAAGATCTCCGGCAGACTGCACGCTTTCTCCTCCAGACGGATCTTGCCGCTCTCGATGCGGCTCATATCCAGCACATCGTTGATCAGGCTTAACAGATGGTTACCCGATGTCATGATCTTCTTCAGATATTCCTCCATCCGGTCTCTGTTGTCAATGTGCTTCATCGCCAACGACGTAAAGCCCACGATGGCGTTCATCGGTGTCCGGATATCATGAGACATATTGGAGAGGAACACACTCTTGGCCTTGCTGGCTCTGTTGGCCTGCATAAGTGCATCCTTTAAGTGGCCTCTCTGCTCCATCTCACTGCGGATTTCCTTATCCACACTGCGAATGCCGAGAACAATACTTCTTCGTTCCTCTGCCAGACCTGCTCTTACGATCTTCATCTGGTTATACTCCGGCACACCGCTTCCTTTCGTGCGGAAATTCACATGGTACTGCTTACCTTCCAGTAGTCCCTGCTCAATCTTATCTTCGGAGACCGCCTGCCGCACCATATCCCGGTCTTCTTCGCAGACATATTCCTGTATGTAGAATTCCATGCTCTCTTGAAAAGAAAGCTTCTTCTCGAACACTTCCATGAACTGGCGGCTGTCTTCCTCAACGCGCAGCGGCTGCCCGACCCCATTCTCCAGATCAAAGAAGCATACTACCCTATAATCTATACTCAGTGCCTGCACAAGCGCCGCCTGGCGTCTTTCATTCTCTTCCTCCTGCAGCTTTCTGGCAGTACAATCCAGAAGGAAACGCTGGTATCGCAGCTCCTCCTTCTCCCGCATCAACTTAACATTGCCCATCACATACCGGATCTCACCGTCTTTGCGGCGCACACGGTATTCCACACTGACGCTGTCTCCCTCTTCCTTCAGGCTCTTGATCTTCTCCAGCAGTCCGTCCCTGTCTTCCTCCACGACCGCAGATGACACCATATCAAACCCGTCGGCTGCCATCTCCTCCAAAGACGCATATCCCAGGATATCCAATGCCGCCTGATTGGCGCTCATAACCTGAGTGCCGTCCAAACTGTGGTACATCATACCACACTCAATATTGTTAAATATCGTCTCCAACGTGTGATTCTTCTGTATGATCTCTTGCTCGTAAGCCCGCTCCTGGGTCACATCGATCGCCACCCCAACGGTGCCCATTACACTGCCGTCAAGATCATACAACGGTGATTTGTAAGTCGTAAGCAGTTTGGTGCCGTCCCCGGTCTTCACGCACTCTTCGGAGATAAAAGTCCGCCCAGACTCCATAACCTGACGTTCCGACTCGATACAGGCCGGATCGTCCTCCTCCACGTCCCAGATATAGGCGTGCCGCTGTCCTTCCACCTGTTGCTTCGTCTTATTTACCGTACTGCAGAAGCTGTCGTTTACCTTCTCATGAACACCATCCTTATCTTTATACCAGACGAGATTGGGTACATTATTGATCGTAGCCTCCAGATAATGGCTGGTCTGCCAATAATCCTTACTCATCTTATAAGTCTGCTGCCACCTTAAGAAACGAAAACGAATCTCCTCCTCTGCCATAGGCAGTAGCCATATGTCCTTCACTGTCTGCAGCTTATCCGTCAAAAGCGGAAACTGCTCCTTCCCTGCAAGCAGAATGAGCTCTGTATCCTCCCCCCTGTCTGTGGTCAACTCACGCACCGTCTCCTCCACATCCATGTCCCGCAGATCTGCCAGGATCACATCAGCGCTATGCGCCGTCACATCCCCGCCCTCTTTGCTCTTCGTAAATTCGTGTGTAAAACATGGCTGCGGAGGCATCGCCTCGATGACCGCAAATACATCCTGTCGAATGCCCACTAAATGAAAATGAACATGACAATGGTACATTTCTCTTTCCTCCTTAACGATTCCGGTATCAATATAGAACTTATGATCTTTTCCTCATTCTAATATCATACTGTATTTTACGAATCATGGCAATCAATTTTATACATTTTAGGTGCTTTTCTGTAACAGCTCAGCCAGCAATGTCATTAAGTTAGCTTGATGCATAGCAGACGCTTTTATAAATGATGAGCTATGAACTGTTACGCTTTCCATTGATTTAGTTAAATACTTATGTATTATTATGCATTTTGTCTTTTACACAGTCGTATACCCCACCTGATTCCAGGCGGGGTATACGTTGCTTACTATCATTTTATGATGTCAAGATCAAAACGTAACATGGCCCTGATATCATCATACATGCTTAATGCTGCACATCCTTCATCCTACTCGCCATATTTCTGGCAATGATCGGTCCCATGACCTTAGCCAGCATCGGCACCAGCTCATGATCGAAGTTCACCTTCACTGCAGACTCCTTGTCGATCACAAGTGTCGCCTCTTCCTCCGGCGTGCAGGCAGGCCAGTTTGGCATCTCCGGATTCTCCGGATTACCTGTCTTGGCAAATGCCATCACCGAATCAAAGATCAGTTTCTCCACGCGCTCCGTAACGCCTTCTTCCTGAGTATAAGGCGTAAATGCCGTATTGTGGAAGAAATACGGGATATCGGCACAATGCCACGGTGTCCGACTGCCGTCAAAGTTCATATCCAGATTGAACAGATAGGACCAAGTCTTGTCGTTGCATTTGCTCCTCTCTCTGATATAGTCAATCTCCGGTGCACGGAAGAAGAAGTCCGCGGTCATGATATCCACCGGATTACGCTCCGGATATGCTTTCTGGAAACTTGCGATCAATCCTGTCACATCCTCATCGCCCGCTTCCTTCTTCACATACTCTATGCCTTCTTCTGTCGTCATGGTGCGGTGGTCATAAGGCGTAGGCGCAAAGGAACCGAATTCGCCAAACACACTGCCTACCATCAACGGAACATGCGCCGTCTCTTTACGGAAGCCGTTGGAGATCGGCTCTCCTTTATAGAAATCATTGACAAAAGGCGCTCCGCCCACATACTCTCCAGCCTTCTCCAGATCAGGCTTTACCTTATTATAAGCTGCCGCCAGATCGGCAAAAGGAACCGTCTCTAACGCTTTCACATCCTCGATCTTCAGCTCTTCCATCATTGCCCGTACCAGCTTCTCGCCACTTCCCTTGCAGTCTGCCATCGCGCCGCCGAGCACGCCGCTCATATTGATGCCTTTGGCAACCAATCCGTCAGCTGCCGGTGTCTGCAGCAGTGTTGTCACCTTCGCGCCACCGCCGGACTGACCGAATACGATCACGTTTTCCGGATCGCCGCCGAACTTCTCTACGTTGTCATGCAGCCAGCGAAGCGCTGCCACCAGATCGTCTGTTCCTGCATTGCCGGAATTCGCATACTCCTCACCAAAAGCTGACAGATCGCAGTAGCCTAACACATTCAGTCGATGATTCACGGACACCACTACTACCTGTCCCAGCTTACACATATTCTCTCCTTCATAAGCGATCTGCTCGATAGAAGAACCAGCAAAGAATCCGCCGCCGTGCAGCCATACCATGACAGGACGCTTCTCCCCGTCCAGACCCGGCGTCCAGATGTTCAGATTCAGGCAATTCTCACTCATGGGCCAATAGCGATGAGGCACCATCATCTCGCCGATACCGGGCTGCGGCTCATCCAGAAGCGGACACACATGTCCGTAATTGATCGTCGTCATCACATCATCCCAGGCATCTACCGGCTCCGGTGCATGGAATCTCTTCGCCTTCGCATAAGGAATCCCCTTGAATATGTACATGTCATCATAGAAATAGCCACGTACCTTTCCTTTCTGTGTCTCTACGATGGCGGTCTTGTCATCGAAAATAAATTTCTTCTCCATTTTACTGCCTCCTTATTTATTATGTAGCCTCTCAGGATCCCGTCTATCATTTGAGGGGATCTGCTGTCCGTTGTTACCTTTCGGCCTTCGCCGAGTTTATCGTTTTAGTTCCTAATTATTTATAATATATTTTACCGGATTGTTTGTCAATTTTCCTACTTAACCTATATACTGTCAGAAAATATCCTGTTAAGGATACGTTAAAAACCCTCGCTCTGATATCCATTTCACACCTTGACCCTGTCCCCTTTTTCCTGTAGCATAAATTTATACAGATTAAATTTCAATTTCAGGAGCAGCACCATGGTCACGATCAAAGAAATCGCACAGGCGGCCAATGTCTCACCGACTACCGTCTCCCTCATCCTTAACAGGAAGTCCAAAGAACGTAAAATTTCCCCTCTGACAGAGAAACGTGTACTGGAGATTGCAGAGCGCATGGGTTATCTGCCGAATCTCCAAGCCGTCAGCCTGAAGAAAGCCGGCAATCTGTTCGCCCACCGGATCCTTATCTTCTGGGTCGCCGATTCCCGCGCCCAGGTCATGATGCGCTTTTTCCGCGGCCTTGAAGAGAATATCGAGAACAATAACCTGCCCTATGAGGTGCTTCTGCAGTCTTACAGACCGGGCCAGCTTCACCATGCCATGCGCAATGAGCTGCTTCTTTCCTGCCACGGCATTATCGTCTGCAATCCGTCAGAGAGCGATATGGAGTTTCTGGACAGCAGCAGTTTTCCGCGTCCGCTCATTCTATATAATCGCTATTCCGACAAATACTCCGGTGTCGTCATGGATGACCGTACCATCGGCTCACTCCCGGCAGAGATCTTCGCTTCCCATAACAGAAAGCATCCTGCCATAGTCAGCAGCCCACCCACCTTCAATGGCATGAACATACGATTGAATCTCTTCGCCTACACATGTCAGTCCCTGGGAATGGGGGAAGCCCTGATCTGTCGCTGCGACATCTCACCCAGAAGCAGCTATGATGCGACTCTGCGTTTGCTGCAAGAACACCCTGAAATCGACTGCATCTTCTATCTGCGTGAGGAATTAGCGCTGGGTGCATTGCGCGCCTTTTCCGAGAAAGGCATCCGGTTCCCCGACGACATGGAACTGATCGCCGTCGGGGATTCCAGTCTTGGAATCAGCGAAGTCTCTTCCCCGACTCTCTCTGTGGTGTATTTACCGTTAGAGAAGACGGCCTCCGAGATCGTCAACCTTCTAAACAAGCATCTCTATGCGCCCAGTTGTCCGGCCGCCTCCACGGTGATCTCTGTCAATTATGTGCCGCGGGAGAGTTGTCCGCCTTATATTCCATGTGAAGACTGCACAACTTGATGTCCCCGGTAAGTTCTACTCTGATCTCCACGGCCTTCTCTGCCTGCACAGCCTCTTTGACTGCATCGGTATCCAGAGGAAGTCGCACGTCTGTGTAGATGGGATGCCAGCTGGCTCTGCGCTGCTCTGCTTCCACCCTTGCCTTCTCATTCATCGGCGGCATTGCCGTCCGCTCATAGGAAGCCGTATCGCCCTCCCAGAAAGCCGCTTTGCGGCCGTCAACAAATACCGTGATACTGCCTTTCTCCTCACTCTTACAGTGCAAAAGCAGCGCTTGGGCACCTTGCTCCACTCTGCAGTCCCCATAGCACAATACGCCCTTATCCGCCGGATCACTGACCGTCACTGCTTTAAACCCGAAATGCCCCTCTGTCAGCACGATATTCTCATAAGTATCATAATGATCCGCTGCCGTTCTGTGCCGCAGGCACCGCGTCCCTGTCTGTTGTCCGGGAAGTTCCACCTGCACCGTTAACACGGCTCCCTCACCGGAAGGCCCTGTAAAGACTGTATAGCAGCCCTGTTCTACCATAAGCTGTCTGCTGATCACATCGTAGAAACGGAATTCCTCGATCGGGATCGTCAGCTCTGCTCTGCGGCTCTCTCCGGGAGCCAGCTCTTTAAGCCGTGTAAAGCCTAATAACTGCCGCAGCGGCTTCTTCACCCTGGAGGCAGGCGCCGTGCCATAGATCTGTACCACCTCGTCTCCGGTCCGCGATCCGGCATTCTTCACCTGCAGAGTGATATGCATATTGACACCATCCTTTACCGTGACTGCCAGATCCGAGTAGACAAACTGCGTGTAGCTTAAGCCATGGCCGAAGGGATAGAGCACATCCCCTTCAAAATACCGATAAGTCCGACCTTTGCCAATGATATCATAATCGTCGATATCAGGCAGCTGATGGTCACCCTCATACCAGGTCAGGTTCAGATGTCCCGACGGATCATTAGCTCCGAACAACGTCTCCGCCATGGCGCATCCCATGTCCTGCGCACCGGTAGCACTCCATAAGATAGCCGGCAGGTTCTCCTTGGCAAAGCGGATGGCATAAGGATAGTTGGAAAAAAGCACCAATACCACCTGTCTATTCACGGCACAGATCTCTTCCAACAGCTTTTCCTGCGCCGGCGGAAGTTCTATCGTATCGCGGTCTACTTCCTCCTTGGCATTGATCATGGAATTACAACCCAGCGCCAATACCACCGTCTTCTTACCGCCCGCCAGCTTAAGCGCTGCCTGCAGACCATCCTCTACGGTCTCCATAGCAAAGACAGTGCCCTCTCCCTCCTGTGTGGCCCAGAGGCTGCCATCCTCACGTACTTCCACGGGCACATCGAAACGGTTCGTCAGGATCACGCTGCCGTCCTTTCTCGTCTCCACATGGAAAATCTCCATCACGAACCAGTCCATGGCCGAATCCTTCTCCGCTGCGATCCGTCCCGGTGCCTCCTTACTGTCCGGTCCGCCATACAACCTGGAATTCATATACTTACCTGTCCGCACACTGCGGAAGGTATGGCTCCCGGAGCCCCAATCTTCCCGGACAAACACGTCCGGCTGATCGCTGATGCACAGTGTCCCGTCTTCTGCCACGGCGATGCCCTGCTCCCCATAACGGAACACGACTCTGTCCAGCCCGTCCGCATGAGCGATCCCGGCTCCCGTCACCTCTTTGATCCCGTCAAGCAACGTCTTTCTGAAAGGCGGTTCGCCGCCGTACCAGTCCTGATACCATACATCACCAAGCGGCCCGATCAGCGCCAGGTCGTCTGCCTGTTCTTTGGCAAGCGGCAGGAAGCTGTCTTCGTTCTTTAGAAGTACCACTGCCTCCCTGGATACCTGCCGGCACACTGCGCGGCTCTCTTCCGAATCCAGGTCCGCCTCCGTCACCCGGTCATATGGATTGCCGGGTTGTCCGTCATAGATGCCCAGACGCATCCTGGTACGGAATGCGCAGCGCAGCGCTCTGTCGATCTCTTCCTCCGTCAACAGCCCTAACTCCCAGGCTTCCTTCGCCGCCTGCTCCACCATCACCGGATTGTCGGACATGGTGTCCACGCCCGCCTTCACCGCAGCAGCAACCGTCTCCGCATCGGTGCCGAAGGTATGATGCAGCAGCGCGACAAGCGCCGTAGCGCCGCCGTCACTCACCGCATGTTGTAAGCCGTACTCATCCTTAAGGATCTTCTGCACCTCGTCATTGAGCATACCCGGTGTCCCGTTGATCTTATTGTAGGCAGTCATGATCGCTTCCGCGCCGCCTTTCTCGATGGCCCGGCGGAAAGGTTCCAGATACAGCTCATACTTGTTCCTCGGATCGATGGACACATTTTTCCAGCCTCGTCCCACTTCCGTATTATTACCGTAAAAATGTTTCAAGGTTGCTGCCACACGCAGATAACGGCTGTTATCTCCCTGCATTCCCTGTACATAGGCGGAGGCCATCTCCCCGGTGAGAACCGGATCTTCCCCGTAGCCTTCTTCCGTCCTTCCCCATCTGGGATCCCGCTCCAGATCCACCGTAGGTGCCCAGCGGCTCAATCCACGGTCAGGGTGTCTGTGATAGATGACTCTCGCCTCGGTGCCGGTCACCGTCCCTGCCTTGCGGATCAGTTCCGGATCCCAGGTAGCACTCATGCCGATCGGCTGTACGAAGGAAGTCGTGGGTTCCGGTCCGCCCAACGTGTTCTGGTCATTCCTGGCCTCCACTCCGTGAGCCGCCTCACCGCCAAAGGACATGCCAGGAATCCCCAGCCGCTCAATGGGACGCATCCCTGAAGAAAGGCAGCTGCACTTCTCCTCGATCGTCATCTCGGACAGCAGCCAGTCGATCCTTTTATCGATTGGCAGCGAACTATCCCAGAATGGTGTGTGTTTCTTTTCCATCTACTTATCTCCTCCTGTTCTTTGATCATTTTATGCATTCATTCCGAAGTGTCATAAATTCTAACTGAACCTTTTCAGGTTTGTTACACTAAATTGCTCATCAGAGAACTTAGTCAACCTTTCACTATTGTACCTGCTCTCCATGCTGCAATGTACCATACAAATTGCACATCTTATCCCGGCTAAAATACAGCTGATCCGTCAGCATAAAGATAAATTTCTTCAGATTCGGAAAAAGACTGATATCTTACGGATACCAGCCCTTTCCCGATGTATATGCATGTTAAAGTGAAAAACGCATTGAAATCTTACTGCGGCAGTTTGGTTGCCAGGAATTCTGTCATCATATCGCTGGCTTCCTGCATACCGTTTGCTTCCAGATCGGCCAGCATCGCATCCCAGTTAGCATCGAAAGAATCCACCGGATCTGTCACACATTTCACCAGACTCGGGAATACGATCTCATTCAGGATCGTTACGGCATTGTTGATCTCCTGCGGAACCCCATACGCCCACAAAGGTGAATACGGCGGCACCTCAAACTCATCAGGCTGCGGGAAGATATCCGTCAGCATCTCCACGCCCCACGCTTCACAAGCCGCTTTCTCAGCCTCATTATACTCTGAGATGGTAGACTGTTTGTTGGTAGGTGTGTAATAATCACCGTTGGCATCCTGTACGCCGTCACCGTAGATCGGGAATCCGGTATAGTTGCCGATACCTGTCGTCTTACTGTAATCAGGATCCGTCTTAGCCTTGGTGATCTCCTCCTCAGTACGATATCTCATACCGTTCTCATCCAGGAAATAGTGCTCGCCCTCGATACCCCAGCGGTAAAGGATCGCACCTTCATCGGAGCAGAGATAATCCAGGAACTTGATCGCGCGCACCGGATCTTCACAGCTCTTGGTGATCCCGATTCCATACCCTACCTGCAGGCCCTGGTACATCAGACTAGGAGCTTTCTGATCGGCATACAGTGTCACGGGCAGGCCGCAGTAGGTTTTGTCCGCCTTACCTTCAGCCATCAACGCCATATGCGCCTGGTAATAATGCCAGAGGGAATCCGTGATCGCAACTACGCGGCCGCTGGCCAGCTTGGCGATGTAATCGTCATCTGTCTGCGTCGCAAAGTTCGGATCCAGAATGCCTTCATCATACATACGGCTCAGCCATCTGAAATATTCTCTCTCATTCTCACTCTTCTGCTTAAAGATACAGTTATAATCTTCATCTACCAGCCAAACGCCGTTGTCGGGTGCTGCATCCGCAATAAAGCCGGCCGGATTCGACAGAGTGATCAGCCAATGCCAGTCGGATGCACTCATGGAGATACCGATGGTCTCCAGGCCGTCCTCCGTGGTGGGATGTGCCTCCAGATAGGCTTTGATCATCGCCTCATACTCTTCTATCGTCGTTGGATACTTGTAATCATTCTCCGCCAAAACCGCATACTGAATCTGGCAGGTTCCGCCTGAGCTGAAATATCTGCCGCCCACGCCCGCGTAAGACAGCTGATAGATACCAGGGTCGTCGGCACTCCATTTCAGTTTCTCGAACTCGTCGCCGTACATCTTCTTGATATTCGGGCCATACTGCTCGATCAGATCTGTCATATCGATCAAGGCGCCCGCATCATAAAGATTCGCCGCAGCCGTCTTGGAATAGATCAGATCCGGATACTCATCATTTGCGATCATCAGCGCCACATCCTCAGCCGGATCTCCGGTGCTGGATACAGGATAGCTGATCTCCAGCGTTACCCCGGTAGCCTCCGTGATCGCCGCCCCAACCGGCGTCTCACTCCAGTTGCCGTTCTTGCCGTCTGCATTGTAATACTCAAAGGTAACAGGCGGCAGATCTTCACCGTCGGCCTGCGCACCCTCACTCGCTTCCGCTCCTGTGCCGGAATCAGCCGACTCTTCCGTACCACCTGTACTTCCGGCATCCTCTGCTGCCCCGCCGCCTCCGCAGCCGGTGAGCGTACCGGCCAGCATCGCACTGACTGCCAGCAAAGCCAAGATCTTCTTGTGTTTCATGCTCCTTATCCTCCTTATTTGAATTCTTTCTTACGTTCTTAACCTCTATTCCGAAATATTCTACGCGGCAAAGCGACATAAATACTATACTATTCTTAATTTTAATATGAAAATCCTCTCATATACCAGAGACAAATTAACCACTTTATAAGGATTTTTTGACCAATTACCTTACTGTTCACTGCTTTCTGCCTCTCAAAGCAACAGCACATGCCACCTCATCTCTATCTCCCGATCCATGTCTTACGGTATTTGCCCGGCGACTCCTTATATTGATTCTTAAAGGCCCTGATAAATGACTGTTCATCCGGGAATCCGTTGCAATGGGCAATCTCCACAATGGATCTGCCGGTACTGCGAAGCATCTGCTCCGCATGGATCAAACGGTATCCGGTCAGATATTCTTTGAACGTCTGTCCGGTATAACGTTTAAAGAATCGGCAGAAATATTCCTTGGAAAAGTGGAATTTCTCCGCCAGTTCCCCTTGCCTTAGGGGCTGATCGTAATTCAAATGGATATAATCCAAAATGATCTTCTGCCGCTCCGAATCCTTCCAGTAATTGACATCCACACTGTCTCTTTCTATCGCACATTCCTCCAGCAGAACAGATAGGATCTGGCACACCAGCCCCAAGATCTGGACACTCACACTGACGTCTCTCTGCCCTTCATACAACTCCTCGATCTTGGCCAAATATGCCGCGATCTTCTCTTCCTCTTCTTTCCGTGGGTCTGTAAATGTGAGATTATCATAGTTCGGAATCACGCTATGCAGGAAATCATGCTGGATCAATAGCGTGATCCCTGTATCAACATCATCCGGATTCTCAAACACGGGGGTCGCAGAGTGCACTTCCCCGCTGCTTGCGATGCAGATCCTGCCTTCCCCACGATCCTTTTCCTGTCCGCCCACATAAAACCGCACCCTTCCTTTTGACACAAGACTGATCTCCAAGTCGTCATGCCAGTGGGCATCGACCCCTGTGGCCCTCTCTTTTGTATGCTGAAACACCAGTATTGGCGCCGGATTGTTATATCGATGAATTTCCCGGAATGCTTCACTTTTCATAGATCCTGATCTTCCTCTCATGGAATAAGCTTTTACACCGGAAAAGGCTGATATCGGTTCAATATCAGCCTTTCCTTAAATGTATGCGTCTTTATTATAACAGCCTGTATATTATGTCTTCAAGACCATACCATCCAACCCGACTTCCACGGGTGGAAATAATTTCTTAGATTTTGCAGTGTATGCAAAGTTTTGGGCTGCCCTGTTATGCTTCTTACTGTACCTTGGTCGCCAGGAACTCTGTCATCATCGCGTTGGTCTCTTCAAGGCCGTTCGCTTCCAGCTCAGCGATCATCGCATCCCAGTTAGCGTCAAAGGAGGACTCAGGCTCCGTTACACATTTAACAAGTGCCGGGAACGCGATCTCATCCAGGATGGATACATTGTTGCTCAGCTCCTGCGGGATTGCATACGCCCACAGAGGAGAGTATACCGGTGTCTCAAATTCCTCGGGCTGCGGGAAGATATCTGTCAGCATCTCCACGCCCATTGCCTCGCAGGCTGCCTTCTCTACTTCATTATACTCCGCGATCACGGATTCTTTACTGGTCGGTGTATAGTAATTGCCGGTCTCATCCTGCACGCCGTCACCATAGATCGGGAATCCTACATAGTTGCCGATACCTGTATTCTTGCCGTAGTCAGGATCTGACTTCGACTTCGCGATCTCTTCCTCGGTACGATATCTTATACCATTCTCATCTACCTGGTAATGTTCCCCTTCGATACCCCATCTGTAAAGAACAGCGCCTTCATCGGAGCACAGGTAATCCAGGAACTTGATCGCACGCACGGGATCTTCACAGCTCTTGGTGATGGCAAGGCCATAGCCAACCTGCAGACCCTGATACATCAGTGTGGGAGCCTTATCGTTTGGATCCATAACAACCGGCAGACCACAGTATGTCTTATCCTGCTTGCCATCTGCATTCAAAGTTGCACATGCCTGCATATAATGCCAGTTTGCATCGGTGATCGCAATGACACGGCCGCTGGAAAGCTTCGCGATATAGTCATCGTCTGTCTGTGTCGCAAAGTTCTGATCCAGAACGCCTTCATCATACATACGGCTCAGCCATCTGAAATATTCCTTCTCGTCGTCGCTGGAATGCTTGTAAGTACAGTTATAATTCTCGTCGATCAGCCACTGTCCGTTATCCGGCGCCGCATCTGCGATAAAGCCTGCCGGATTGCCAAGGGTGATCATCCAGTGCCAGTCGGATGCGCTCATGGAGATACCGATGGTCTCCAGACCGTCCTCGGTGGTCGGATGCGCTGCCAGGTAGGATTTGATCATCTCTTCATACTCTGCCAGTGTCGTAGGATATTTATAGTCATTCTCTGCCAGTACCGCATACTGGATCTGGCAGGTTCCGCCTGTAGTAAGGATCTTACCCCGCACACCTGCATAGGACAACTGATAGATACCCGGATCGTCAGCGCCCCATTTCAGCTTCTCAAACTCGTCTCCGTACATCTTCTTGATGTTCGGGCCGTACTGCTCGATCAGATCCGTCATGTCGATCAGCGCGCCCGCTTCGTAAAGGTTCGTTACGGATGCTTTGGAGTAGATCATATCCGGATAGTCGTCATTGGCGATCATCAATGCCACATCTTCGCTGGCATCACCGGTGCTGGATACCGGATAGGTGATCTCCAGTGTCACGCCGGTAGCCTCCGTGATCGCCGCACCAACCGGCGTCTCACTCCAGTTACCGTTCTTACCGTCCGCATTGTAATACTCAAAGGTAATGGGCGAAGTGTCGTCTCCACTGTCTGCCTGTGCGCCGTCACCTTCTGCCGCTCCCTGGGAGTCTCCTGCGCTTCCCGCATCTCCGGATGCTGCGCCGTCACCGCCGCCACAGCCGGTCAGCGTACCTGCCAGCAATGCTCCCACTGCAAGCAGGGCTAAAATCTTCTTCCTTTTCATGTTTAAGTCCTCCTTTTTTCTTTAATTGATCTATGTAAAACTTAATCAATTCATAATGAGTGGAACTGCATCAGTCTTTCACAGAACCAAGTGTCATACCGCCTACAAAATACTTCTGCACGAAAGGATATACGATGATGATCGGCACCGTCGCCACTACCGTTACCGCCATACGGATCGCCATAGGCGTTACCGCCTGTGTGGCATTGGTGGTGGTATGTGTATCCAGCTGCATCGTCGCCTGAGACATGATCTCGTACAGTTTATACTGCAGGGTGGGCAGCTTCTTCGCATACAGATAAGTATCCATGAAGGAATTCCACTGTCCTACCGCATAATACAGAGCGATGGTCGCAACAACCGGCGTACACAGCGGCATAACGACCTTGTACCAGATCTGAAAGTCGTTGGCGCCGTCCAGCTTCGCCGCTTCCTGCAGGGCACCCGGCAGTCCGTCGATAAAGGAACGGACAAGGATCATATTGTAAACCCAGATCAGACCCGGAATGATGTAAACCAGGAAGTTATCACCCAGATGCAGAGTACGAACGATCAGCAGGTATTCCGGGATCATACCGCCGCCTACATACATCGTGATGACGAAAAGCAGCGTGAAGAACCTGTGGAATACGAAATCCCGGCGACTTAAAGTATAAGCCAGCATCGCCGTGCAGATCACGCCCGCCAGTGTTCCGATCACGGTCTTGGCGATGGAGATAAACAACGGCTGTACGATTCCGCCTTCTTTAAATACATATTTGTAGTTTGCCAGCGTAAAATGACGCGGAATGATAAAGTTAATATTCTTGATCGTATCCGTAGCGTCGTTCAAGGAGATCGCAAGCACATTCATAAACGGATACAACGTCACGACCAGGATGATCGCAAAAAACAACAGAAGAAAATAGTCGAACCATGTTTTATGTAAATTTTTCATCTCGCCACCTCACTCTATACCAATTTGTCTTCGCCGACCAGACTGGCGATCTTATTCGCGATCATCAGAAGCGTAACGCCTACTACGGACTGGAATACGCCAAGCGCAGTACCAAGACCGTAATCGCTGCTCTTAATACCTCTTGTATAGGAGAACCAGGAAAGAACCATCGTATGATCCTGTACCAGTGCATTACTGAGGAGCATCTGTCTCTCCATACCTACATTGAGCGCGCCGCCGATGCTCATGATCAGCAGAACGATGATCGTCGGCCGGATACCCGGCAGAGTGATATGCCACATTCTCTGGAAGCGGTTCGCACCGTCGATCTGTGCCGCCTCATACAGGCCCGGATCGATACCTGCCATGGAAGACAGATAGATGATGGCATTCCATCCCATCTCTTTCCAGCAGTCAATAATGACAATGACCATCCAGATCAAAGGAGAATTGGTACTCATCAAATGCAGATTGGCACCAACCAGGGAATCGACAACGCCGCCGTCGTTGAAGATGTTCTTCGCGATGCTGGCGATGATAACCCAGGATACAAAGTGCGGCAGATAGGAAATGGTCTGCGTTACTTTCTTGAATTTCGTGAACATCAGCTCGTTAAGCAATACTGCAAAAAGGATCGCAACAATCGTACCTACAGCGATCTGTAAGATACTGATGCCAAGTGTGTTGATCATCGTCTGCTTGAACAGTCTGTCCTCGAAAGCCTTCGTGAAATTCGCAAAACCGGCAAATGGCCGTTCCCAGATCGGCAGCGCAAACGTCGCCGGCTTCACCTCCTGAAACGCCATCGTCCATCCCCAGAGCGGAATGTACTTGAAGATGATGATCCATATAACAAACGGCAGTGACATCATCAGCAAATACCTCTGTTTCCATATCAGAGCCAAGGAAATCTTCTCTTTCTTATTGGCCCCTCCCTTGCCTTTAGCAACCATACTCTTACCCCCTGAATCTTTATTCTTTTTTTGTAAGATTTTTACACATTTCCGTGTGCACACGAATAATTATAACAACAACTCAAACGTTTTACAGTTGTATTACTTGTCTATTTCGACTATCATTTCTTAACTTTTTTCGTCAACTTGTATAATTTGTGTCATTCCCTGCATCGCCCGTTCCTGTGACCTGAAAATTCCGTAAATACGCTTTTTCCGCGTTTTTTCCACTTAATGTCACCTGTCATTTATGATAAGAATGGTCAAAAAATGCATATAAAAAAGATAATTTATCTATAGTGCACTTCCTTTTTTACCGTATAAAATGAAATGGGCAAAATGACCGTAAGATAAAAATGCCCGGATCAGGAGACTAAGAGACAGGGGAGCAGTCATGAACAAAGCGCAAGTTTACGATTATCTTTATACGGAATCCAAGAAGGAAAAAACCATGAATTCCCGTCTGCGCAATTTTACCCCCCCCCACTCAGATTTTGGCGATTTCTTTACGTTGTTGTCCAAAATGCCGGTGGACTATGATTCTCATAATATTCCACTGGTCACCTGGAACCATATCCTGAATGTCATCTACGATGTCTATGACATCCCTACCGATGTGGAGCGTACCGTAGTTCTATTCAAGCCTTCCGACATGGAGATTCCGGAACACACCCACACTTATTTCGAGATCATCTATGTACTGTCCGGCAGCAGCGTCCATGTGATCAACCAGACCGTCCAGACCTTCACCGCCGGAGATTTCTGCATTCTCCCGCCCGCAGCAAGGCACGCCCAGAGCGCCGGTACGGAATGCAACACCATCAAGATCTTGGTCCGCCTGTCCGCCTTCACGGAAATCTGCGCAGGGCTCCTCAAAGGACAGGATATGCTCAGCCGTTTCCTGCTGGGCAGTATCTATAACGAGAACAGCGAACAGTATCTGCTCTTCCGCACGGGGGATAATGCGGAAGTTCGTGAACACATCCTCGATATGTTTGGTGAAATGCTCGCCCCGGACAACTATACGGATCGTATTCTGACCGGAATGCTGATGGTCCTGCTGCTGCGCCTTTCCAAACACTGGCCGGCGGCGACCCAGATCGTTCCACTGGGCAACAGCGATCATGAGATTCTCTTATATGTACAGGAAAACTATTCCACCATCACTCTGGAGAAGCTGGCCGCTCATCTGCACTATACCGTTCCCTACTGCTCCCGGTATATCAAGAAACTCTTCGGCTGCACCTTTTCCCAGCTGTTAAAGCAGACCCGTTTCCAGAAAGCCGACCTGCTCCTAAAGAACTCAACGCTGACAGTCAATCAGATCAGTAAGATGATAGGATACGAAAACCCGGAGAACTTCATGCGCGCCTTCAAGAAAAGGCACAAGATGACCCCTTCCCAGTACAGGAATCTGTACGCGAACGACAAGGAAGATACTCCTCTCCCATAGAAAAAGACAAAAAAACAACTGCCACGGTACTGTCTGTAGCAGTTGTTTTTTGTATATTATAAACAGAAATCTCTATGCCCTATTCGCCGGTCTCTTCTTCATGCACTTTCTTCATAGCCTGAAACTTCTCTTCCCAGGATTCCTCCAGCATAAGCCGCGCCTCCTTGATCTCCATGCCGCCCTGGCCGAAGAAGAATTTCAGGAAGGTCGTATTGTGGAAGGAAGGATGCAGCGTGACAGTCTCGGTCCGCCACTTGGTGTCCTCACCGGTCAGGGAGATGGTCTTCACGATCTGCTTATCCTGTGATACCGTAAGCGGCACCTGTGCCAGACTGCTCTGGCCGACGATCCGGCACACCAGCTCCAGTCTGTAAACGCCCCTCTCACTGAGGTTCAGTTCAAAGTTGATGGTGCTTCCCTTGGCAGTCGGAATCTGCTCTACGGGCAGCGCCGTCTCTTTCTCTGAAATCGCAAGCCGCACCAGTTCGCCGAAAGATTCCGTCTCCTGTGCCGCAACAGCCGCCAACTGTCTGTCCAGTTCGCTCTCTCTGCCCATCATGCGCGCATAGGCGGGCGTCCGCAGCAGATAGCGGCAGATGTTCGCAGCAGTGCGCAGGTATTCGCCTCTCGTAACAGTGCCTTTCTCCAGGCTTTCCGCGGAATTGTCGTTCTGCGTGTTCTTTGCGGAATCTGCCGTCACCATGAACAGATCGTTCTGAGCACGCACCATAGCCGCCACATTCTCTACCTTTCCGGTCTCATTCTCGTCATTGCCCTTCCCCCACCAGTCCGTCATCACGATACCGTCATACTTCCACTCGCCACGCAGGATCGTGGTCAGCATATCGTAATTGCTGGCAGACCAGAAACCGTTGATGGGATTGTAAGATGTCATGATAGAATAGGCGCCGCCATCCGTCACCGCGATCTCGAAACACTTCAGGTACAGCTCCCTGAGCGCACGCTCAGATACCACTGCTTCCACCATATTACGCTTATATTCCTGGCTGTTGCAGGCAAAATGCTTGACAGTGCCGGTCACATCGTATCGTCCCATGGCCCGCAGCTGCGCCGCCGCCATCCGTCCCGTTACAAACGGATCCTCACTGAAATACTCGAAGTTTCTTCCGTTCAAAGGATTCCTGTGCAGGTTGATACCCGGCCCCAGCAGGGTGTCCACTTTATTCTTACGCAGCTCCAAGGCTTCCCATTCAAACAGTTCCTCCGACAATGCCTCATTGAAAGTACTGCCCAGACACGCGCCGTTAGGCATGGCAAAAGCGATGCTGCCGCAGTCCATACGGATACCGCTGGGACCGTCCGCGCAGCAGGCCACCGGAATACCGAAGCTCTGCAGTCCCTCTGTAACACCCCCGAAAGCGCCTGCCGTCCCCGGCGTCACCTTCGGAGAACACATACCCTCTCCTCTTACCATACAGCACAGATCTTCATCTGACAGCTGTGCCAGGAAAGTTTCCATTGACACGGTGCCCTTCTCCACATCGGAAAGTTTATAGCCCTGGTCTCCCGTGCAGGTAGTATTCTCCGGTAGTCTTTCTGCCCGGCGTTCTCCCGGATTCACTGTGCGCAGAGGCGCTGCCTCATACCCTGTCTTAAAGCCGCCCTGACCGTCCGCCTCGGGCTTCATACGCTCAAAAGCGGTCACCGGAGCGCAGGCTTCCTCCGCTTCTCTCACCACTCTGGTCTCCTGCAATGTTATTGTACCCGCAGGGGAAGCGCTCCGCACATCCGTTCCCACATGGAATATGTACTCTCCTTCTTCTAGGATCCAGCAGGATTTATGGCCCGTAGCGCCGCCGTCATCATAAGAAGACACCGTGTACCAGGAAACCGGGATCTGAAGTGTCTGTGTCTCACCCGGTGCAAGCTCTTTCGTCTTGGCAAATCCGCAAAGCGCTCTGGCCGGCTTGCCAAGTGCTCCCTGAGGCGCCTCACAGTAAACCTGTACTACTTCTTTACCGACAACGGAACCTGTATTGGTCACCTGTGCACTGACCACAATGTCTGCATCCGCGCTGCCTCCTGCCACCTCATCAAGCTTTGCCTCCACCGCAAAGGTCGTATAGGAAAGTCCGAAACCGAAAGGATAAAGAACCTTGTCCTTGGCAAAGGTCTCAAAATAACGATATCCTACATAGATATCTTCCTGGTAGATATTCCGCTTCTCATCCCCATAGTTGCCGGTAGACGGATAGTCTGTGATATCCTTGGCGATCGTGTCCGTCAGCTTACCGGAAGGTGTCACCCAGCCCGACAATACGTCCAGAACACCATTGCCGCCTTCCTGTCCGCCCTGCCATACATACAGGACTGCTGCCGGCTGATAGCGTTCTACCCATTTCATATCGATGATATTGCCCACATTCAAAAGCACCACCGTACGGTCAAAAGAACCGCATACCAGATCAAGCATCTCTTCCTCGGCTTCCGTCAACAGATAGCTTCCGGCTTCCGCCTTATTGTCCTGATCTTCTCCGGCAGTTCTGCCGATCACTACCACCGCCGTGTCAGATTCCTGTCTGGCCTTGTCCACCAATTCCTTCGTCAGCGGCATCTCCTTCTGGAACCATGGTTCTCCAGCCCAGCCCGCGCCCGCATCGTAAGGATTCTCCTTAAGCCACTCTTCGTAAACCGTCTGCAGTTCCCCATTGAGCACGAACTCGCTCTCTGCCAACGCTTCCCGTATCCCTGTCACATAACTCGTATTGACCAGACCGCCGGAACCTGTGCCGCTCTTATAATAATTGAACTGTCCTCTTCCAAAAAGTGCGATCTTCTCACCTTTGCCGAGCGGCAGCACCTGCCCCTCATTGCGCAGCATGACAATACCTTCCGCCGCCACGGCCCTGGCCGAAGCAGCATATAATTTCGTGTCAAAAATCTTGTTCTCCATCCCTTCTCCTTTCCTATACAGGATTTCCTGCGCAATCTTTGCCGCATTCAAAATACAGGATCTGCCTCGCAAAGATCATGCGCATCCCCCGATGGGTATAGTGTACGACAGCTCTATTTGTCGTTTACTATAGTATATAACATTTAAAGGGGGTTCCACAACCACAGCGGGAAGAAATATTGGAATTCCGGCTATCATTTTTTAGCCTTTTGGTTACCGGCAGGAGCAATGCGGATCCAGTCGATCGACAGCGGCTGCACCTGTTCGCCCCCGGCGTTTTCTGACTCTGTCCCCCCTGGTACTGCCTCGATGCGGAGCGTGTGCTTGCCCCCTTTAATATAGAAGACATAGGGTTCCCCCGCATCGTCGGCCAGCACATCCTCTTTCCAGCCCCATCCATAGTCGAACTCACAACGCTCCATTTCCCGAAAAGGCACGGCGCCGTCCAGCATGATCTTCCTGCACGCACCTTCCCGCGCATAATTCTGGCAAAAATGCAGGGAAATGTGATAATAACCGGCTTCTTCCACTTCAAATTCCCACTCGAACCATGATCCGGCTTTGTCCCAGGAACCGCCGCCGATCATACTGCGCTTTGCTTCTTTCGCATGTGCCAGAGTCCTCAGCGGCATTGCGGCCATCCCGGTCTCTTCCCGCTCAGGGTATTCCGTCCGTACGGAAGCCCTGTCCACCTGTTTTGCCTCGAGCACGACCGGTTTCCCCTGGATCTCCCGAATGCCCACCGCATCCCAGAATCCCTTGACACACCTGTACTCCTGAACCTGCTTTTTCTGACTTAATATGATCTGATGCAGCAGCAACGGTTCTTTTAAGGAAAGAATAGACACCTTGTGTTCGCCCTTCGTCAGATACACCGACAACGGTTCTACAATGCGCCGTTCCCTGTCATACGTAACACCCATGATCCATGCAGACTGTTCCGTAAGGCCGCATCCGGCTTCCGAAAGCTGCGTGTCCCTTGTCCATACACGATCATAGCAGACTCGCGCCAACTCTCTATAAGGCACTTCTTTGTCGATCAGAATGCTGCATTCCACAGTGGAGTCACTTCCCGTAACCGGGATATATTCCAGCAAAAGCTCATAAAACCCTTCTTCTTCTACATCCACACAAAATTCTGCTCCGGAATTTTCTTCTATATAGATACTATCATCGGATGTCCCCTGATGATCTGTATAGATCACGGATTTCGCAGTCTGACCCGGTTTCTCATACCCGGTGCAATCCTCCACACCGACTCTGATCTCCTGCTTCGGGTAGACCGCTGCAAAAGCCGCCTCGTACTCCCGATACCCCGGAACATAATTCTCCGCACCAAGTTCCTGTGCAAACTCATTATGGGTCTCCACCCCGGAATCAATCCGTGCAAAAGACGGGATTTCCATCGAGTAGAATGACTTCACAGCCAGCCCAGCCAACAACACCAGTGTCAGCAGGCTTTTACCCTTACCCATATCCCCGGCAAAGCCACTCCTCAATAAGCTGGACTTCTTCGCCGCAACTGATACCGCCCCATCCAATGTAACTTCACATCCGTTCACACTACATTCCGCAGCCAAAGCCATTTCATAACCGGTCGTCACTTTCAACTCTTTCATCCGCCCATCCCCTATTGCATCCGCCATGTGCTCTGCAAGAAGCCATGTTTACAAATACCTTATTACAAGTTAATCTCAATTTTATATAAGCTAAATTAATCACAACTATCTGGTTAAAATTATATTACTTTTAGCCTATATTTTCAATATTTTAACTTAAATAAATGTATTTTTGGTATTTATGCATGATTTTATGAGTTGATTTTTGTCTATTTTATTCCCGCGAGCAACGAGACAAGTGGTTGCTTGCAGCGTGGTCTTTAATTTATCATACAAATTTATGCTAAACTAATTTTACTTAAAAAGAATTAAAGCAAGATATACTTCTCACAGACACAAAAAGACCCGGCATTGCCCCGAAAAAGACTTAAGCAGACATCCGGTAGACTCAAGAATCTGTCCACCAAACGCCTGCTCCTAACAAACTACAGATCACCGCGCGCATACACTGTCTTTTATCACCATATGCCCCTCAACGGTATGGATACTCGGTACATGCCCTTCACCCGTCTGCAGCTTCTCCAGCATCACATCTACCGCACACTGGGCCATCCGGCCCAGATCCACCTCATAAGTCGTGATCTCCACATCACAGATACCGGGATAGATAAAGTTGTCATACCCCACCACCGAGACGTCCTCCGGCACGCGATATCCGTGCTCTTTCAACTTGTTGACCATCCGCCCCGCAGTCAAGTCGCAGTTGCACACAAAGGCGGTGGGCATATCCTCCGGCAATTTTAGAAGATTCACTTCATCAATATAGCCGCTCGCCGTGTCCCGGTCTTCGATCACCCAGTCTTCCCTGATCTTCTTCCCATGTTCCAACATGGATTTGACATACCCAAGATACCGATCCGTTATGGAACTGGTAGCCAGCAGCGTACCCACATACGCAATCCGCTCATGCCCCATCTGAAACAGATAGTTGGTCAGCTGATACGCCCCGTAGAAGCTGTCCGAGACGACCGCATCCACATCCTGGCCCTCGTCTGTAAAATCCATATACACGGCAGGCAGCGGAGACTGCTGCTTCAAAAATGCCAGAAAAGACTCCGGCATCTTGCCCAAAATGACAATCCCGTCCACTTTCTGCTCCCGCAAAAGTCTGGGCAGCGCATATCCCCCCTCTTTCTGCCTGTCGATCACCTCCATCAGCGTAAAGCACCCGGCATCCATCGCTTTCGTGGCGACCTTCTGGTACATCTGCAGATAAAAGGAATCATATTTATCAATATAGCTTTCCTCCACCAGCAAACCGATATTGTAACTTCTCTCCGGTCCGGTCCTTCTCTCCTTGGACGGCTGCACATATCCCATCTCATCCGCCAGCCTCCTGATCCGTCCCCTCATTTCCTCGCTGACGCCTTTCTGTCCCGTCAATGCCTTGGACACCGTTACGGTGCTGACACCTGTCCGCTGCGCAATATCCGCCAGCTTCACTTTCTTAGCCATTGTATCTTCCTCCAGAACCCAATCTTCTTCGGCAAAGAGCTGGATGCATGAAACCATAAATAGTAACGGTCAATATTTTACTTACTCGCCCAAATACGCTTTCTTCACGGCATCATTATGCATCAATTCACCGGCATCTCCCTCCAAGGAGATCGTACCGGTCTCCAATACATAAGCCCGATCCGCGATCGCCAGCGCTTTCTTGGCATTCTGCTCCACCAGGAGTACCGTAGTGCCTGACTGGCTGACCCGCTTAATGATATCGAAGATCTCATTGACAAAGATCGGCGACAATCCCATGGACGGCTCATCCATCAGTATGATGCTTGGCTGACTCATCAGCGCACGCCCCATGGCCAGCATCTGCTGTTCACCGCCGCTCAATGTCCCTGCCATCTGCGTTTTGCGCTCCTCGAGACGGGGAAAACGCTCATACACCATATGCAGATTCTCTTTGATCTCACTCTTGTCCTTCCGCGTGTATGCACCCATCATCAGATTGTCATACACCGATAACTGTGCGAACACACGACGCCCCTCCGGCACATGCGCCATTCCCATGGGCACGATCTTATAGCCCGGTGTCTTCGTGATATCTTTGCCCTCAAATATGATACTGCCGCTGGTAGGCTTGATCAGCCCCGTGACCGTGTGCAGAGTCGTTGTCTTCCCCGCGCCGTTCGCACCGATCAGGGCAATGACCTCTCCCTGTTCCACTTCAAAACTGATTCCCTTGATCGCCTCTATCACACCATAATGCACATGGAGATCTTTTACTTCCAACATCGCCATACTAACTTCCTCCTACTATGTGCCGTTCTCTCTTATTTTCTGCAATCATTCCCCTAAATAGGCCGTAATGACATCCGGATCGTTAAGCACTTCCTGCGTCTCTCCCTGTGCCAGCACTTCCCCGAAATTTAACACCGTCAGCTTCTCACAGATGCCGGCCACCAGCTTCATGTCATGCTCGATCAGCAATACCGTCATCTCAAAGCGGTCTCTCACGAAGCGGATCGTCTCCATCAGTTCCTTCGTCTCATTGGGATTCATGCCTGCTGCCGGCTCGTCCAGCAGCAGAAGTTTGGGATTCGTCGCCATGGCCCTGGCTATCTCCAGCTTTCTCTGCTGTCCATAAGGCAGGTTCTCCGCCTTATAGTCCGCATAGCCTTCTAACCCGAACACTTCCAGCAGTTCCATCGCCCTGGCATTCATTTCCTGTTCCACCTTATGGTAACGGGGCAGGCGCAAGATTCCCTCTAAAGTAGAATACGGATAGTGGTTGTGCAGACCCACTTTCACATTGTCAAGCACCGGCATATCGCTGAACAGACGTATATTCTGAAATGTTCTCGCGATACCTGCCTTACAGATATCAATCGTCTTTTTGCCCGTCAAGTTCACGCCGTCTAACAAGATCGCACCCTCATCCGGCGTATACACGCCCGTCAGCAAGTTAAAGATCGTCGTCTTACCGGCGCCGTTTGGCCCGATCAGCCCGTATAGCTGCCCCTTTTCCACCGAAATATCAAATGCATTCACCGCCCGCAGGCCGCCAAAGGAGATTCCCAGGTTCTTTGTCTCTAACAGTACCGTCTTTTCCTCAGAGAATTTATTCATCCTTTATGCCTCCTCCTTTTCCGCTTTCCTGCCCGGTAGGAATTTCTGTTTCAGCCGTTTTCTGAAAAATACCGCGTTCGGGCTCCAGTTGAAGATCATCATCACGATCAGCACGATCGAATAGATCAGCATCCGGTAATCGCTCAATCCCCGCAGCACTTCCGGCAGCAATGTTAAGAGCACCGCCGCAACGATGGAGCCGCGGATATTGCCTATGCCGCCCAGCACCACAAACACCAGGATCATGATCGACATGTTGTATCCGAAATTCTTCGGCAGCGCATTCAGCGTGGACAGGTTATGTGCATACAGAACCCCCGCTACCCCCGCCAACGATGCAGAAACAGTAAAAGCGATCAGCTTGTATTTCGTCACATTGATGCCCACCGACTCGGCGGCGATCCGGTTGTCACGAATCGACATGACCGCGCGCCCCGTTCTGGAATGAATAAAATTCAATACGATAAATAAAGTGATCAGGATCAAGATCACACCCACCGTGAAATTCGAATCGTTAGGCGTACCCGTAACACCCTGCGCACCCTTGATCAACATTACTCCGTCCTCTTCCAGCTGAAGAGACAAGGCGTCTTTCATAGAAAAATGAACACCCTTGCTGTCCACGCCCAGATATAATACATTGATGATATTCTTGATGATCTCACCGAACGCCAGCGTCACGATAGCCAGATAGTCGCCCCGCAGCCGCAGCACCGGTATGCCCACCAGAAATCCTATCAGCGCGGCAGCCGCGGCACCGATCAGTAGCGCCAGAAAAAACCGCAGGCCTCCCGGCAGTACATCCTTAAAAGCCAGTGAGAAGACTGCGCTGGCAAAGGCGCCCACACACATGAATCCCGCATGTCCCAGACTCAGCTCGCCCAGAATGCCCACCGTGAGATTCAGCGCCACCGCCACGATAACATAAGTACAAAAAGGAACCAGAAGTCCCTGGATCAGACTGGATACATGCCCCATGGATACCAGGAGCTGTACCACGATATATGTGAGGATCACCATCCCATAGGTGATCAGATCATTCTTCGTCGATTTACTTAATTTAGATTTGTTTATTTTCATTTCCATATCCATGCCCTTCCTTTGTCCCGCCCCAGACATCCTCTGCCGGCAACACATCCTTCTGCCGGCCGTCTATGGCCAGGAACTTCTCACAAACGTGTCTTCTATCCTGCATCACTGTCATACTGCACACGATCCCCGGTTCCCTAGACCTTCTCCAAAACTTTCTTGCCGAGAAGTCCCGTAGGCTTTACCAACAGCACGATGATCAGAATACTGAACACAATTGCATCCGCAAGCTGGGAAGAGATATAGGCTTTGCTCAGATTCTCAATAACACCCAATAAGATCCCACCGATAAAAGCTCCGGGAATCGAACCGATCCCGCCAAACACCGCAGCCACAAACGCCTTGATACCCGGCATGGAACCGGTATAAGGAGTCAGGGACGGATAGGCGGAACATAAGAGCACGCCGGCCACCGCCGCCAAAGAAGACCCGATGGCAAAAGTCACGGCGATCGTACCGTTTACATTGATGCCCATAAGCTGTGCGGCTCCCTGATCCTCCGAGACTGCCGTCATGGCACGCCCGATCTTCGTCTTCTTGACGAAAAGGGTCAGGCCGACCATAATGATAATGCTGACGATGACCGTCACGATCGTCACACTCTTGATGATCAGCTGTCCGCCAAACAACTCCAGATTCGGCAGTGTCACCACATTGCTGAAAGCCTTCGTATCGGAACCAAATACCAGCAGCGCCACATTCTGCAGCAGATAACTCACACCGATCGCCGTGATCAGCACGGCCAGCGGAGAAGCTCCCCGCAAAGGTCTATATGCCACCCGCTCTATAGTCACCCCCAGCAAGGTACATGCTGCCATCGAGACGATGATCGCCGCCAACGGATTGATCCCCAGGCTGCTCGCCGTCACAAACACCACGTAGCCCCCGATCATAATGACATCACCGTGGGCAAAATTCAACATCTTGGCAATCCCGTACACCATTGTATATCCAAGCGCGATCAGCGCATATACACTTCCTAAACTTATTCCGTTGATCAAATGGGCCACAAAACTCATACTCACACCTCAGTTTTCCTCATCACACACTCACACGATTTAAGATCTGTCTGGCAGATCATACTCCATCCATTCCGTCACATAGATGCCTGGTGGCGGATTCCTGCCGATTCCCGTTCCACTTATCGGCAAACTTATGGAAATGCACTAAGATAGCCCTCCGGTCATCTTAGTGCAGCCCCAAACTTTCATTCTCAGTTTATAAATATAACTTCATGCCTTAACTGTTATCTTTACATTGCTGTATACACGCCGTCCTTGATCACGACTGCTTTCGGCTCCTTCGTCGGCTCACCGGAAGCATCCCATGTGATACCCTCGCCTGTCAGGCCGTCCACTGTGATCTCTGTCATAGCCGTCTGCATAGCCGCACAGATCTCCTCGTTGGACATATCTGCCGTGATGCCGGCCTTCTCAGCAGCTGCCTTGATAGTATAGATCGCATCATAGCCGTCTGCCGCAAACTGGTTAGGTGTCTCATTGAATTTCTCTTCATAAGTTGTAACAAATTGCACTGTCAGATCGTCTGTCGCATCTGCTGCGAAAGGAGTCAACAACATAACGCCCTCTGTCAGGGAAGCGTCAAAATTCTTCACACCCAGGATGCCGTCCAGACCGTCGCAGCCGAAGAACTTCACTTCAAAGCCCATATCTGCAGCCTGCTTTAAGATCAAAGCCGCTTCATTGTAGTAGATCGGCAGGAATACCAGATCGGCGCCTGCGTCCTTAGCCTGCTGTAACTGTACGGAAAAATCTGTCTTGTTATCAGCCGTAAATGCACCTGCTGTCACCACCTCGAAAGACTGGCTCTCCGCCTCTGTCACGAATTTCTCATAGATACCGGATGAATACACGTCAGAACTGTCGTAGATCACAGCGACCTTCGTTGCCAAACTGTGCTCGCCGATGTACTGTGCAGATGCCACGCCCTGATTAGGGTCGGAAAAGCATATACGGAACGAATTCGGGTTAGCCACACATTCAACCGCGGAGCCTGAAGGGGTCAGCTGGAAAATATTGTCCTCTGCCGTCTTCGCGGAGACTGCGATAGAACATGCACTGGTCACACATCCATCGAGCACCTGTACACCCCAGTCTTTCAGCGCATTGTACGCATTAACCGATTTCTCGGAATCCGTCTCGTCATCCTGGAAATTCAATTCAACCGTCATACCGTTGATACCGCCTGCCGCATTGATCTCATCCACTGCGATCTGAGAACCGTTCATGGCTGCGATGCCGTAAACTGCGTTGCTGCCGGTCAGGGGGCCGATACCACCGATCTTGAAAGTACCACCTGCGCTGTCACCGGATGCTTCTGCAGAACTATCCTCTGCCGCTGCATCATCGCCCGCTGTCTCCTCAGACACCTCAGTCTCTGCTGCTTCTGTCGTCTCTTCTGCCGCGCCATCTGCGCTTCCCGCATCCGATCCTGCGGAATCGCCGCAGCCTGTCAGTAATGCAGCTGTCATAACGCCTGCCAGTACAAGACTCAACATTCTTTTCTTCATAATCTTCTCCTCCTATTTCTTCTCCTCGTTTTCCGGTTCGCTTCTCCTGCTTCGCATGACCAGGATCCGCTTCCGGGTCCGTTCCAGACATTTCCTGCAGGGCCGTTCAGATCTCATGTTCCCACGACTGGCACGGTTCTGTAAAAAAAGGGACTTCTACATAATAATAAGAAGTCCCAACTCTGAAACTTAGAAAAAATAATAGTTAAATTCTACAATTTTGTCAATAGTTTTTTGTGAATTTATTGCAATCTCGGTAACAGCTCAGCCACTATGTTATTTCTCCATCTTCCAGAAATATGCGCTGTAAGGAGGAAGTTCACTGCCGCCGCCGAAGTCATGGTCTTCTCCGCTGATCAGATCTACCGCCATACCGCAGCCCGCATCAAAATGTGCCGTGTACGGTTCACTGTCCGCGTTGATGGCTACCAATACTCTCTCACCCGCCGCCTTGCGCTCGAAGATGCACTGTTTGTTGGTCAGCACGACCGATCGGAATTCACCGTGATTGAGTGCCTCGGATGCTTTCTTCGCCTCACTTAAATGTGCGATCCAGTCACACAAGTCATTCCATTCCGGTTCTTCAAAGCATGCACGCAGAGCCGGATCGCCCTCGTTCTTATGAGCCTTGGCTCCCCACTCACTCCCATAGTAAACACACGGGATTCCCGGCATGCCAAAGCACAGCGCATAGATCAGCGGCAGGTGCTTCTCGTTGGTCAGATTGCTGGCGATCCTGGTCACATCATGGTTATCTACAAAAGACAGCATATGCTTGCCTCTGTACAGAGTCCAGTTCTCCGGGCCAAACTGCCGCAGCAGCGAATGATTGATCTCAAACATGTTCATACTGTTGAAACTGGAAAAAAGTCCCTTATAGCATTCATAGTTAGTCGCCGAATGCAGCATCTGGTCATTGACCATTTGGTTATAATCTCCGTGCAACATCTCACCAAGCAGATAGAACTCCGGTTTCAAGCCTTCCGTGAAAGTCCGCAGTCTTCTCACAAAATCATGATCCAGACAATATGCCACATCCAGACGCAGACCGTCGATATCAAATTCGTCTACCCAGCCCTTGACACTGTCCAGGATATGACGGATCACATCTTCATGCCGCAGATTGATCTTGACCAGATCATAATTGCCTTCCCAGCCCTCATACCATAACCCATCATTATAATTGGAGTTACCGCCAAGATTGATATTGAACCAGCTCAGGTAAGGAGAGTTCTCCCGGTTCTTCAGCACATCCTGAAACGCCCAAAACCCTCTGCCCACATGATTGAACACACCATCCAGCACTACCTTGATCCCGTTCTCGTGCAGGTTGTCACACACTTCCTTGAAGTCCTCATTGGTCCCCAGCCTGCAATCAATAGTATGATAGTCCCTCGTATTATATCCATGAGTATCCGACTCAAACACCGGCGAAAAGTATACCGCATTGATCCCCAGCTTCTTCATATGCACGATCCAATCGTTCACTTTCAAGATACGATGCTCCAACTTCCCGTCGTTCTCAAACGGCGCCCCGCAAAATCCCAACGGATAGATCTGATAAAAAACACTTTCATAAGCCCACATAGCTTTCCCTGTTCCTTTCTTGTTAGGTTCTAAAATTCCCCTCTTTGTTCTTTGGTCTGAAGCCGGAAATAGACGGCTGCACCCTTCGTTATTCTACCATACCTTCCTCACAATTGCAAAAATTCCTGGATCCGATAAATCCGTCTATTTTTGACCCGATCAGTCTATTTTTCCATAAACCAAAATCCGTATATCGACTTTTCCACATGATTTTACCCATTATTTTATGAAATCCACCGCAAATCGGCAAAGAAATCCCCAATTTCCACAAAGTTATCCACATTGACACATATGTCACCTCTTGGTGACTCTTATTCCTTTTTGTCGAAAACAAAATGTCATTTTCGTTTTTTTCTATCACTTTTTGTCTTTTCCTCTCCTTCCGAAACAAATAAGAATGAAACTTGTCGATAAATATTGTATAATGTGGTCAAAGAAAAAGCATATTAAGCGCAAAGACGGCCTGAAATGGGCCGCAGACTATAACAAAGGAGGACTAACATGAATCCAATACTAGGATCCCACGTAGGAATGAGCGGCAAAGACATGATGCTTGACTCTGTCAAGGAAGCCATATCCTACAGCGCAGACACCTTTATGCTATACACCGGTGCACCGCAGAACACCAAAAGAAAAGAACTGGATCAGCTGAATATCCGACCGGCCTGGGAGTGTATGCAGAACAATGGCATCGACAGCTTCGTAGTCCATGCACCCTACATCATCAATCTGGCCAACACCGTCAATCCCGCCACCTACGAAATTGCGGTGGAATTTCTCGCTCTGGAGATCGAGCGTACCATCGCCATGGGCTCTCAGATTCTGATCCTGCATCCCGGATCCCACGTGGGCGCAGGAACGGAAGCCGGAATTGACCGAATCGCTCAAGGCCTCAATGAAGTGCTTACTGCCGACCAGGACTGCTTGATCGCACTGGAGACCATGGCCGGAAAGGGTTCGGAGATCGGACGCAACTTTGAGGAGCTGGCCGCCATTTTCGATAAAGTGACGCACAGCGATAAGCTGCGCATCTGCATGGATACCTGTCATCTGCACGATTCCGGATATGATATCGTTAATGATTTCGACGGGATAATTGACCAATTTGATCAACTGATTGGGAAAGAGAATATCGCTCTTTTTCATATCAATGACAGTAAGAATGAGCGGGGCGCATGCAAGGATCGCCATGCCAACATCGGTACCGGCTATATTGGAACCGATGCACTGCGCTACATCGTTCACCACCCTGGCTTTCTGCATCTGCCCAAAATACTGGAAACTCCCTATATCCCTTCATTGACTGATTCGGACAAGAAAGTAGCTCCTTACAAAGAAGAGATCGCACTGCTGCGAAGCCGTACTTGATCTCGCTGACGATACACATACAATTCTGTACTCTCTTAGATATGTACTGCCTGATCGCCTGATCAAAAAAGAATCCTGCCTGGAGGACTTTCTTATGCTATGATACAAAAAAAGGATGAGTCGCTACAGCCACTCATCCCAAAATCGTTCTACCTTATGACCTATTTGGTCAACTGCAACGATCTCATAGCTGCTCCATTCCCTTGGAAACAGCCTCCGGTAGGCAGGCGCCAGGAAGCGCTCATCCAACAACAATACGATCCCGAAGTCCTCCACAGTCCGAATCACTCTTCCCGCCGCCTGCAATACCTTATTCATGCCCGGATATCGATAAGCATAGTCGAATCCGTTTTCTCCCCAACCGTCAAAATACTGCTTTAAGATTTCCCGCTCATTACAGACCTGCGGCAGACCCGTTCCGATAATGACCGCACCGATCAAGCTGTCATTCTTCAGGTCGATCCCCTCGCTGAAAATACCGCCCAACACACAAAACCCCACAAGGCTCTTTTCCTCCTCCACCTCGATCTCCATGTCGATCAGTGCGTTTAAGTCACAATCCTCATTACCCATGAAGCGATTCAGAAAATCTTCTCTGGCCTGCTCATTCATATAATCTTCCTGGACAATGCACTCAACCTTCTCATCTGCATTAAAATATTGCATGAAGATATCATAGATCTGCCGTAAAAAAGCGTGCGAAGGAAAGAACAGCATGTAGTTTCCATGTCTCTTATCGATCACCGCATTAATATAAGAAGCAATACGGTAAAATTCCTCATCGCCCCGGCGGGTATATTTACTTGTCACGTCCCTTCCTATGTAAAGACCCAGCTTCTCCGGCCGGAAAACAGATCTGGCATAGACCTCATAGTCCCCTTCTTCTGCCCCCAGCAGCCTTTTATAGTATTGGATCGGCAGAAGCGTCGCCGAAAAGAGGATCGTACTCCTGCCCCGCATCATGCACTCCCGCAGATTCTTAGCCGGATTCACACAGAACAGCTTCAAAATGAAACTACCGTCCGATTCCAGTTCCGTGTAGGTCACATAATTCTCATCCAAAAGTTCGTACATCTCCAGAAAGTGTGATATCTCAAAGTAAAATTCCAACACTTCCTTCCGCACCGGGCTGTCCTCATGGTCTTCCAGGAAGTCTTCGATCGCTGCGCCAAGCCTGGTGAGCGCCCGCACAAAAGGATCTATAAATTCTTCGATGCGATAGTTTTCGCATTCTCGCTTTAAGATCAAAAGCTCCTTGTTACATTTATCCAGGGTTCCGGCGATTCGCTCGTCGTAGGCCTTGACCGTCCTTTTCAATGCCAGAAAGTCTTCCTTGCACAGCGTCGCACTGTACATGCTCCGCCCCCGCTCCACCAGATTATGGGCCTCGTCGATGAGGAAGATATACTCTCCCCGCACCCCCTCCGCAAAAAATCTGCGCAGATATACATGCGGATCGAACACATAGTTATAATCACAGATCACCGTATCGGAAAACAGGCTCATATCCAGACACATCTCAAAAGGGCATACCCTGTGTTTCTTCGCGTAAGTCTCTATGTTCTCTCTGCTGTAGACATCCTCGTGGGTGAGAAGGTCATACATCGCCTCGTTGATCCTGTCATAATGGCCCTTCGCATATGGACAATACTCCGGATTACATTCCGTCTCCTCCATAAAGCAGATCTTGTCCTTCGCCGTCAGGACCACACTCTTACAGCGCAGCCCGTGTTCCCGCAGCAGGGCGAAGGTATTATCCGCCACCGTTCTGGTAATGGTCTTGGCTGTCAGATAGAAGATCTTCTCGCACATTCCCTCACCCATCGCCTTCACCGCCGGAAACACTGTGGAGATCGTCTTGCCGACACCGGTAGGCGCCTCGATGAAAAGCTTGCGCTTATGGTAGATCGTCTGATAGACATAAGTTGCCAACTCCTTCTGTCCTTCCCTGTAAGCATAGGGAAACTGCAGCGCCTTGATAGATGCCTGCCTGACCTTCTGCCACTGGAAGCTGTAGTCCGCCCACTTCCGATACTGCGCCATCACCCCCGAAAACCATTCCTGCAGTTCGGCAAACGTATAGTCATAGTGAAAATACTTTATTTCTTCCGTCTCCATATGACAGTACGTCATCCGTACCCGGATCTCCGGCAGCTTCTTCTGCCCGGCATATATGTAAGCATAGCAGCGAGCCTGCGCCAAATGCACCGGTATCGGTCCTTTCAGCTTCTTCAGGTCCTGGAAAGTGCCCTTGATCTCATCTATAGTCACAGTCAGCCTCTGCGGCTGCTGTACCTCCGTGATGATCCCGTCCGCACGTCCTTCCACAACGATCTCATACTCTCCTGCATCATATAGATAACGCAGCCCGACTTCCGCTTGATATTCCGGCCCCATCCGTCTCTGGATCATGCGGTGGATACGGCTTCCTTCCTGCATCGCATTTTCCGGGGACGCCGCTCTTCGATTATCAATATTGCCGGAACGCAGTATAAACTCCACCAGGCTCCTGACCGAAATCCGTATTTCCAAAATGCTCCTCCATCCTGCTTTACAGTCTCGCTATATCCGAAGTGATCTCCTATGCTCAATGCATTGAGAAAGAATCCCGACAAAAAGACTCCCTACTTAAGATATTACGCTATCTTAAATAGGGAGTCAATGTATGGGCACATACTATATTCTCAACATGCTACTGCATATTTCTTCAGATATTTCTCGAAATCTTCATCATATCCGTTAACGGATACTGTCAAAACCTGATTAAAATTGAGCCCTAACACGCCGAGAATTGACTTTGCATCTACGATAAATCTGTTGTAGGAAATATCTACATCAAAAACGCATTTTGTAGCCGCAGAAACAAAGTCCTTCACTTCTTCCGGTCTTAATTTAATTCTGTGTTGCATAGCAATCCTCCTTTCCAGCTCAGCCCGCAGATTAAGCGCAGGCACTGATCTACCTTCACTTTACTTTCCAGTCATGTATGACATGACACATAGAGAAATTGTCAACTTTCTCCTCGTTTGAGATGATTATACACTTTTTCCATTGTTTGTAAAGAGGTTGTTTCTTTGCCAAAAATCCACTCCTTTGAGCATCACCGCAAAGATTTCTAACATCCTTACAAATTTGTTTTCCGCTCCTAAAAAAATTTGTATATTCTGTCTATTATGTCCAAATCAGACGATTTTTGGCGACCGCAAAATATTCACTTAACAGAAAACCTCCCATAATAAGTTCAGAAACCTTCACGATTCATAAATTCCGTCATATACTCCTGGAAGCGCAACGGCAGCATCTGTTGCTGAAGGCGTTTGTTGCGCCGCTCTCTGATCGCTATCGTCTTGTGGAAAAGAGTAAACAGTTCCTGATACTGCTGCTCTTTGTCAGAATATTGCAAGGCCACCTGCTGTTCTTCTTCATTCCGCTCCACACCGGATACAAGATACCATTCCCTGCGTGCCGGGTGCACTCCAAATAACCCCCTGTTCTCATCATGGATCATGAAATCCTCCGGGGCAAGACGGTCGGCAAAATGCGGCATCACGAAAGGCATCACATTATTCTCCGGACCGATCCTGGCATATAAAACACCCTGCTTCAACTCCTGAAATCTGATAAATTCCAATTCATGATGCACTTCATTAGCGGTACGCCTGGCAAGCGCAAAAGTCCTTGCTACATAAGGATTGCGCAGATTCTCCATGGTACTGCTGCCGTGGCCACATGTTATGCCGTCCACCACGGTATGATAGACCGCATCTCCTTTGTCCGTCCCGTCGGAAGCCGCCGCACGACAGATGGCACCGTAAACATGTTCTCCCAGCCGTTCCTGCAATGTACGGACCACCTTCTCAGTCTTGCCAAAATCCGGCTGACTATGCAGGTACGTGGCAAACAATCTATAATTGTCCGCCTCTCCCACCTGCACATGCAGATGTTCATGCCCTTCCCGCAGGGCATATGCATCATAGATTGCCGTAAAGATTCCCTCCAAGGAGTCCTCACAGATAATATATTTCTCTTCCATAATATTCCACTATTCTTTCTCTGCGCCGCACACAGACTTATTTCTTCTTCCTCAGGCCGTATGCAATGCACTGTCTGCCTTACCGTTACCAGCCGCCTTACTATTACCGATCGTCTTACTGTTATGCACATCGACAAAGTTCCTGGTCTCATCCAGCATCTGTCCCGCATCGAACAACGACATCTGCCGATAGGGCGTCCCATCCATTAAGAAGGGCAGCCGCTCCCCTTTGCCCATCTGGTTCTGATACGTCAGGTTCTGTACGATATATGTCTCATCCAGCTTCGTAGGATACATCATCCTGCCGCTGCACGTGATAAAGTATAGCGCCCGTTTTAACACCACACCCATCTTCTTCAGGTCCTCAAAGGTCAGATTCCCGAAGCGTCTGGCGGTAACGATCCGCTTAGCGCTCTTAACGCCGATTCCCGGGACACGCAGCAGCAGACGGTATTCCGCACGGTTGATCTCCACCGGAAATACCTCCAGATGCCGCACCGCCCAGTCTGCTTTCGGATCGATCGCCATATTGAAGTTCGGTCTCTCCTTTGTCAGCAGTTCATCCACCTTAAACCCATAAAACCGCAGCAGCCAGTCTGCCTGATAAAGCCTGTGCTCCCGCAAAAGCGGCGGTCCTGCCGTGATCGACGGCAGCTGCTTATCCTCATTCACATTCACGAAGGCAGAGTAATATACCCTCTTCAGGGAGAACTTCTCATACAAACTCTCTGCCACCGACATAACCTGGTAGTCACTCTCCGGCAGCGCTCCCACGACCATCTGCGTAGACTGGCCGGCCTCGCAGAAATGAGGCGCATGTTTATATAGCATAAGTTCGTTCTTATTCTCAGTGATACCGTTCTGAATCTGACGCATCGGTTTCAAGATTGTCTTACGATGCTTGTTGGGCGCCATCTCATGAAGCCCTTCTGCAGTCGCCATCTCCAGATTCACACTCATGCGGTCTGCCAGATAACCGGCTCTCTGTATCAACAGAGGATCCGCTCCCGGTATGGCTTTCACATGAACGTATCCCTGAAACCTATGCACTGTCCGTAGCTTATGAACCGTCTCACAGATCAGTTCCATCGTATAATTAGGACTGTACAATATCCCTGAACTCAAAAACAGACCTTCTATATAATTACGTCTGTAAAATTCCATCGTCAATTCACACACTTCATCCGGTGTAAAGGAAGCCCGCGGCACGTCATTGGATCTCCTGTTGATACAATACCGACAATCATAGATGCATTCGTTGGTAAACAGTATCTTTAATAAGGAAATACATCTGCCATCCGCACCAAAGCTGTGGCAAAGGCCTGCCGCCACGGTATTGCCTAATCCGGTACCGTCATTCTTCCGTGAAGAGCCGCTGGAGCTGCAGGATACATCATACTTTGCCGCATCTGCCAATATCTTCAATTTATCCATCAGCGACATCTGCGGCGATAACTTAACTTCCATAATAGATTCCACCTTATCTCCTTACTCAAACCTCATATCAGTCCCTGCACGGATATCAGTGCAACGTGAGGTATCAGTAGTCTCATTATTCCATTGTCAGATCAATCCCCATAAATGACCCGATAAGAACATGTGTTCTTTCCTGTAAACCTATCCTAACATAGAAAGCAGTATATTGCAATAGTTTTCTCGAACATTTGTTTGCTCTTGATTTCTTTCTTAAAAAGAAGTTAAATAGTAACTAGTACAACGAATATTACGTATTCATTGTATTGGAATGAAAATATTAAAGTGAGGTTTTCTATGGATAACTTAATGATCCCTAAAGATTACAGATCGGCGCTGAATCTGCATGATACCCAGATTGGCATCAAGACTGTAAAGGACTTTTTCCAGGTGCTGTTGGCAGAAGAACTGCACCTGTTGCGTGTGTCTGCTCCGCTGTTCGTCGATCCGGCCTCCGGTCTCAACGATAACTTGAACGGCGTAGAGCGTCCGGTCTCTTTCGGTATCAAGGAACAAGGTGACGCACAGGCAGAGATCGTACACTCCCTGGCCAAATGGAAGCGTATGGCTCTGCAGAAATACGGTTTTTCTCACGGGGAAGGGCTCTACACCGATATGAGTGCTATCCGCCGGGATGAAACAACTGACAATATCCACTCTATTTACGTAGACCAATGGGACTGGGAGAAGATCATCTCCCGTGAAGAGCGCACGATCGACTACCTACAGCAGACAGTCAGATCCGTATACAAAGTACTGCGCAAGACCGAGAAGTACATGGCGATCCGTTACGACTATATCAGCGAGATCCTGCCCCATGATATCTTCTTCATCACCACCCAGGAACTGGAAAACATGTTCCCCGACTATACGCCGAAAGAACGTGAATATTACATAACGAAGGCTAAAGGCGCCGTATGCCTTATGCAGATCGGGGATCTGTTGGAATCCGGTGAGAAGCATGACGGCCGTGCCCCGGACTATGATGACTGGGCCTTAAACGCCGATATTCTTGTCTATTATCCGGTACTCGATATCGCACTGGAACTGTCCTCCATGGGAATCCGCGTGGATAAGGAGGCCCTGCTTGGCCAGCTCGACAAAGCCGGGTGTCCGGAACGCGCCCAGCTGCCTTTTCAGAAAGCGATCTTGGACGAAGAACTGCCATATACCATCGGCGGCGGTATCGGACAGTCCCGTATCTGTATGTTCTTCCTGCGCAAGGCGCATATCGGAGAAGTACAGTCCTCCCTGTGGCCGGAAGACGTCGCAAAAGAAGCCCTTTCCAAAGGAATACAGCTCCTCTAGTCACTCCCCTCCCTGGTTCTCTTCTGATCTTGCGTGGGCATAATGCACAAATTGCTCACGCATTCAGGGGGGAGTCGACACACGGGAGCTTTTATGCATGATACCTTTTCACTGAGGGTAGAGAGCACCGGATAAACTTTCTATCCGTCCGCCTTCCGCACCGCCGAAGGCGCAATACCGAACTTCTTCTTAAACAGCTTGCTGAAATGATAAGCATCATCATATCCCACTCGCGCTGCCACCTCCTGGATGCTTAACCTAGGTTCCGCCAGCAGCAGCTCCTTAGCCTTCTCCATCCGGATATCGATCAGGGAATGAATTGGTGTCTCCCCGGTCTCTGCCTTAAAGATCTTCGATATATAGAAAGGGCTTAAATACATGTTGCCCGCGATCTGGCCCAGCGAGATCTTCTGCGTGTAGTGCTCCTCGAAGTAATCCATGATCTTCTCTACCAGATATTTCCTGTTCACCGACTCGAAGGCATACTGCTCCATGGGCCGCTCCTTCCTGGGCAGCTCCTGTCCCCTGATAAAGAGCAGCAACATCTGCAGAGCATAGGTCTTCATCATGAAATAACCGCCAAACCGCTCCGTCTCCTTCTCCGCTTCCATGGAAATGCAGAGTCTTCCAAGCTTCATCTTCAACTCACCTGACGTGTGCAGGATAGGATCCTCCCCCGGCGTCGGCAGGCAGTTCCTCTCATATCCCCTCAGATTGATATCCGTCAAGCCTACATAGAATTCCACTGCCGGGCCGCCGCTTGCGCTGACCAACGCCTGGTGATATTGACCGGCATTGATCAAGATCAGATCTCCTTCGCTGACCTCATAGACCCTGTCCTCGATCCGATGGCGTCCTCTGCCAGACATCACATAGCAGAATTCCAGATATTCATGATTATGATAGTTCTTTTCATCCTCCCTGCGGATCCCTTTCCATGTAAAAAGAAAAGCAGGGTTAAAATCTTCCTGTAATAAATTTTCCTGTTCCCTCACAATATTCTCCATTCTGCCTGTCATAGTCTCCATACACCACAGACCGGCTCCCGTCATCCCATCAAAAAAATAACAACATCTGACAGGCAGCCTGCAAGATAGTACATTTTCTTTTTACAACAAAATAATAAAATTAACAAGGGTTGTTTTGATAAAATTTCTAACCAGGGAGGATATTTTTATGACACCGGTCAAATGGTTCTGGGGATTTCTGAAAAAATACAGTCTGCCGCTGTTCATCGGGCTGCTGATGACCACCGCGATCTCAGTTCTGTCCATCGTCAATCCGTATATTTCCGGACTGATCGTGGATGACGTGATCCGGGGCGGCGCCCTTGACAAGCTTCCGCAGCTGATCATGATCCTGCTTTCGGTAACACTTGTGCGGGGCGCCCTGCGTTTCGCTCATCAGGTCATCTTTGAAAGCTGCTCACAGGGTGTCCTCTACGACATGCGCGACAAATTCTTCCGGCGGCTGCTGGTAGAGGATCTTGCTTTCTACAACAGGAAAAAGACAGGCGACCTGATGAGCCGCCAAACGGGTGACATGGACGCTATCCGCCATTTTACGGCTTATATCATCTATGCCGTCTACGAGAATCTGTTGATGTTTGCCTTCGCACTGCTGATGATCTTTACGGTCAATGTTAAGCTGGCGCTGTGCATGCTCTTCGTCCTTCCTTTTACCGCGCTCACCACCGTGCGGCAGTCAAAAGAAGTGCGGCCCACCTTCGCCCGCATACGCAGCCGTTTCTCTTCCCTGAATTCTTTTGTGCAGGAAAATGTCAGCGGCAACCGGGTGGTAAAGGCCTTCGCCAAGGAAGACTTTGAGATCGAAAAATTTAATCGGGAGAACGACGCCTATCAGGAAGCACAGCTTGCCTCCTCCCGGGTGTGGATGAAATATCTTCCAGTGTTTGAAGTATTGTCCTATCTGCTCAACGTAGTGCTGATGTTCTACGGAGGCTATATGGTCATTCAGGGTGAGATCACCATGGGTAATCTGGTCACGGTGAACGGCTATCTTTGGATGCTCAATGTCCCCCTGCGGATGGCCGGCTGGTGGGTAAACGATATCCACCGTTTTCTCACTTCCGTGGAAAAGATTTACGACACCTATGTAGAAGAGCCCCGCATCAAAATGCCTTCCGCACCTGTCAAAAGCCGGCATTTCGAGGGAAATATAGAGTTCCGGAACGTCTCATACTCGGCGGACGGCGAAGACATCGTCAGAGATATCAGCTTCGCTGCCACCAAAGGGCAGACGATCGGTATCCTTGGCTCCACCGGTGCGGGCAAATCCACTCTCATGAATCTGCTCTGCCGTTTCGTGGATGCCGAAACCGGGCAAGTATTGGTGGACGGCGTCAATGTGAAGGATTTGGATCTCTACGAGCTGCGGGACAACATCGGTATGGCCATGCAGGATATCTTCCTGTTCTCAGATACCATCGAAGGCAATATCGCCTACGGCCGGCCAAACTGTTCTTTTGAAGAGATACACGAGGCTGCTGTTATGGCAGATGCCAACCATTTCATCAAGGAAATGCCGGAAGGCTATGACACGATCGTGGGTGAGCGCGGCGTAGGACTGTCCGGCGGACAGAAGCAGCGTATTTCCCTGGCCCGGGCACTGCTCAAGAAACCATCTATCCTGATCCTGGACGACACCACCTCCGCCGTGGATATGGAGACGGAGAGCTATATCCAGAGTCAGCTGAAAAAGTTAAACGGCCAGTGCACCGTCTTCGTGATCGCCTACCGTATTTCTTCCATCAAGGACGCGGATCTGATCCTTGTGATGGACAATGGCCGCATCATCGAGCGGGGCACCCATCAGGAGTTGTTAGCGCGAAACGGTTACTATGCCAGCGCTTTTAATCATCAGTACGGCGAGATCCCTTCGCCGGAGGAGATGCAGCGTGCAGGACTACAGCCCGGCGGCTCTGCCTCGGATGTTTCCCTGCGCACCGCTGCCCCGGCCTAGCATACTTCCTGCAAAGCTGCACTGTAACACTCATAATGCCAGTCTTTATCGCATCCCCCACTGCTTGCGGCGAGGCAACGACTTAATCATAGAAGAAGGAGTACATATACATGGCACGCAACAAATACGACGTAGACGAGATTCTGGAAGAGAGTTTCGACTTTGAACAGTTTAAAAGGCTGATGGGCTACTTAAAGCCCTACCGGAAACGTTTTCTCTCCGTGGCGGTCCTGATGCTCAGCGCCTCCGCCTCGACGATGTTGATCCCGCAGTTTTTCATGAAGATCATGGATGAAAGCATTCCTGCAAAGGATATGCAAAGCGTTGCCTTTTACAGCGGACTGACACTGCTTGCCGCCCTCTATTCGGCCATCAGCCTGCGGTATAAGATCAAGCATACCAATATCATCGGGCAGCAGATCATTCACGATCTGCGGTACGATATTTTCGAGCACCTGCAGGACCTGCCTTTTTCCTACTATGACAACAGGCCCCACGGCAAGATCCAGGTGCGGGTAGTCAATTATGTGAACAGCTTAAGCGACCTGCTCTCCAACGGTATCGTCAATACCATCACCGACTTATGCAACCTGTTTTTTATCGTGACCTTTATGTTCCTGACCAACGTGCGTTTGACGCTGCTGTGCCTCTGCGGCCTGCCACTGCTGGCCGCCGTGGTGATCTTCATCAAGAAGAGGCAGCACAGAGCTTGGCAGATCCAAAGCAACAAGCAGTCTAACCTGAATGCCTACATCGCTGAGAGCATAGGCGGTATCCGGGTGACCCAGTCCTTCGTGCGGGAGGAGATGAACAGCGATATCTTCAACAACCTAAGCCGCAGTTACCGGAAATCCTGGATGCACGCGGTGCTGTACAACTTTACCATGGGCCCCAGCGTCGATATCATCTCCATGGCGACCACTTCGGCCATCTATGTATTGGGCATTCACTGGATGTTTGACAGTTCCTCTCCCATCACGGTAGGTGTACTGATCGCTTTTACATCCTATGTCAGCCGATTCTGGGCACCGGTCAACACACTGGCAGGCTTTTATAACTCACTGCTCACCGCCATCTCCTATCTGGAGCGCATCTTCGAGACCATCGACGAGCCGGTCTCCGTGCAAGACGCCCCTAACGCGGTCGAGATGCCGCCCATCCACGGCGATGTGTCCTTTGAGCAGGTCTCCTTCAGTTACGAGCCGGGCGTCCGCATTCTGGACAAAGTAAGCTTCCGCGCCCACGCCGGAGAAAGCTTCGCCATCGTAGGCCCCACCGGCGCTGGAAAGACCACTCTGGTCAATCTCTTGAGCCGCTTCTATAATCTGGAAGAGGGCCGCATCCTGATCGACGGCACCGACATCGCAGGTGTGACCATCCACTCTCTTCGGGCGCAGATGGGCGTGATGATGCAGGACAGCTTTATTTTTGCCGGAACGATCATGGACAATATCCGCTACGGCAATGCTACTGCCAGCGACGAAGATGTCATCCGCGCCGCAAAGACGGTCTGCGCACATGATTTTATCATGGAACTGGAAAACGGCTATCAGACAGAAGTCAACGAGCGTGGCAGCCGCCTCTCCGTAGGCCAGCGGCAGCTGATCTCCTTCGCCCGCGCTCTGCTGGCCGATCCGAAGATCCTCATATTGGATGAGGCCACCTCCAGCATCGACACGGAGACGGAGATCGTACTGCAGAGAGGCTTAAATGAGCTGCTAAAGGGACGCACGTCCTTCATCATCGCTCACCGCCTTTCCACCATCCGCAACGCCTCCTGCATCATGTATGTAGATAAAGGCACAATCCTGGAAAAAGGAACCCATGAAGAACTCATGGCCCTTGGAGGAGAATATTACAGACTGTATATGTCACAGTATCTCAACTGCGCATAACAGCGATCCTAGATTTTTTCATAAGCGATCCGCGGCGTCCCGTCACTCACATGGATGACGCCGCATCTCTGAAAGCCGCACTGCCCGATCGCATGCTGCATGATATGATTATCCTCATGCGTGTCGATCCGCAGATGCGGTATTTTTTTCTCACAGTAGGACACCACTTCCCGCAAAAGGCCATGGACCGTTCCGTCCCCGGCTACCCTGTGGATCGTCCCGTATGTACTGTCCTGGATCCATTTTCCCTGCTCGATCACGCGATATGTCTCATCCGGCCCGATGGCAAAGAAGAAGACACCGCAGACCCGTCCTGTCTCCCCTTCTTCCACAACATGCAGGTTCCCTGTTGCGATATCCTCCTGCAGCAAAGACAGGGGCGGGAATCCTCCCGCCCACTGGTGAGGGTTGCCATTCTTCGCCATAAAGTCCCTCGCATACGCGTAAATCTCCGATATGACCGTTAAATCCGCTTCTCTGGCCTGTCTGATCATGGCCGTACACCTCCCCTGTCATCACTTTGACCATAAAAGGCATAACAGTTCAGCCTTCGGCTTTACTGTCACGCGTGGTTACCATGTAACCACAATGCACACAAAATCGCATACAGAGCGATTTTACTCGCGGAATATCCTAAGACTGAACTATTACTAAAAGTCACTTTCTATACAAACACATACTTGCGCAGACGCTCCAGCGCTTCTGTCAGCATTGTCTCAGGCAGCGCCAGATTCATGCGGATACCGCAAGGACTGTGGAAAGCCCGTCCGTCCTGCCAGATGACACCCACTTCCACACCGGCTCTCTGCACCTCATCAATGGTCTTGCCATGCTGACTGCACCAGTCACTGCAATCCAAAAGCAGCATGTAAGTCCCCTGCGGCTTCGCCACCGAGACGCCCGGGAAATGCTCCGCTATATAATCACAGGCGTAAGTCACATTCCTGCTAAGCACCTGACAAAGCTCATCCGCCCATTCTGCGCCTTCGTCGCTATAGGCTCCTATGAGAGCATACATCGACAGCACATTCATGGAATTATAGTGGCAGAGAGAAGATTCTTTCATGACTCTGTCCCTGATCCACGAATCATAGATGATATGATAGCTACCGATCAGTCCTGCCAGATTAAAGGTCTTAGACGGTGCATACAGTGCGACCGTGCGCATTCTGGCGTCCTCCGATACAGACTGTGTCGGAATGTGGGTATTCCCATCCAGGATAATATCGGCCCAGATCTCATCCGAAACGACCCTCACATCATACTTCTTGAATAACGCCATAGCTTCTTCCAGCTCCCAGCGCTCCCAGACTCTGCCGCATGGATTGTGCGGGGAACAGAATACTGCCGCATGGATCGACTGCTCCTTCAATTTCTTCTCCATATCCGCAAAGTCCATCCGCCAGACACCCTGCTCATCCCTGTGCAGAGGGCTTAACACCATGTTATAGCCATTGTTGCCAAGGCTTCCGGTAAATCCCACATAAGTCGGGGAGTGAAGCAGCACCTTGTCTCCCTTCGAGCAAAACACATTAAGCGCACTGACCACACCGCCCAAGACACCATTCTCATAGCCGATGCACTCCTTCGTCAGCCCCTGCACGCCGTGACGCTCCTGCTGCCAGCGGATGATCGCATCATAGTACTCCTGCCGCGGATCGAAATAACCGTATAAAGGATGTGCAAGCCGCTCCGCGATCTTCTGCGGGATCGTCGGCGCCGTGGCAAAGTTCATGTCTGCCACCCACATGGGGATCCTTGTGAACCCTTCCTTCACCTGCACATCCGCCGCATAGGGAATCTTCTCCGCCGCGATCGCATCCTTGCCGTTCCGTTCGATGATATCTGTAAAATTGTACTTCATGTCTGTATCCAGTCCTTTCCTCATTCGTTCTCACTGTTTACGGCCTGGCCGCTGCTGTCCTGTCTGATACCGATTCTACCGTTCCTGCTCTGCAGTGCTTCCGTCGAATTGATACGGCTTCCCTGTTTCCACATCCCGGTACTCATGCTTCTCATAATACCCGATCAACTTCCCTGCCTCGTCACGGAGGGCGACCATGTACACATCCTTATTCTCTTTCTCATTGCGGAAGGTATAGATCCTGTTATGCGCCGTACTCTCCTGATACCAGGCCACCACCTTCCTGATCAGTTCCTCCGACTTCCCGTTATGACAATCGAAGATGCTCTGGCCCACGAGATCTGCGCCGCCGCGTTTCCCGTATCTTGCCACCGCCGCCGGATTCATATAAATGATCTTATGCTCCAGATCGCAGATCACGACAGAGCACAGATCCTGATCGATGATACTCTTGAAATATTTTGACAGTTCCATACTTTCTCCATTTCCGCGCTGCTTTTGCGCATAACGAGTTTGTGTTTTCCGCGCTGCTATGCTCTCCTGATCCGCACCGTCTTCACCTCAAACGCCCTAAACGGCAGCTCTAATACGCCATCCTCCATGGGAATCTCTTCTGTCACGTTCTCCAACATATCGCACAGGTACGCTTTTACCCCCAGCCTGCACGCAACCCTGGCCGTGACCGCCGCTTTCTTGGACTCATAGAGACGAAGGATGATGTCACCGCTTGCGTCCTCCGCCGGCTTCATGGTATCCAGGATCACATTGGCCTGTTCCACCGCCGCTGCACTGAACGTCTTCACTGCACCGTCACTGATCATCGGTTGCACATTAAGCTCATAGCCCTGCCGCACCACATCGCTTTGCATAAAACTGCCTTCCCATGCGGTAAAAGCATAGGCAAATTGATGCATTCTGTTATCCGCCCGCATCTCCGGCGAAGAAGAAGCCCGAAGCAGGGTCAGTTCCAGCGCATTCCCGTTCATGCTCACTCCGTATTTACAATCATTCAATACCGCCGCCCCATGAGCACCGTCACACAGTGCACTGTAGCGGTGGTTGCACACCTCGAAGCGATCCTTGTCATAAGGCTTGGAACGATGCGTCGGCCGCTCCACAAAGCCAAACTGCATCTCGTTGATACCGTTCTTTGCATATACCTCCACCGGGAAGCACGTCTTCAACAGACGGTGCAGTTCCTGCCAGTCGATCGATGTGTCGAACACAAGCCTGCTGCTGCCTGCCGCGAGACGGATATACTGCTCTACGGAAGATTTGCTGACTTTCCCGGTCAACTTCAGGATCCCTTCCAGGCCCTGCGAAACGATCTCCACCCTGGCGTCGGTCAGCGCCTCCACTTCCTGCCATATATAATTGGAATCAATATCCCACGCATCAAACATCCGCGGCACATCCTTATAGAGACGGAACCGGTTCATGGGCTGCGCCGCAAACTCCCTGCCGGAGCTTTTTAATATGAAAGAAATCACTTGACCTGTTTGGTCGATTACCGCTTTCACCCGATTGTTTTCCATTATGAAGCCCCGAGAAGTCTCTGCGACGGTCACCTCATCTGCCACACGCTGTCTTATCACAGCATCCGCCGTCACCTCTACCGCCGTGACAGCATCCTTGCTCCCGCCTTCTTCCTCTTCTGCCGACAGCGGGAGCAGAGAGACCGCCCCGCAGGAAGGTATCGTCACGAGAGCTTTCACGACCACGCCCTGTCCGCTCTCTGCCTTCTGCACCGGCACCTGTTCTCCATCCACTGTCTTCGCCCCGTTGACAAACCGCTCCGGCAGCGAAACCAGGGCCTGCCTCTCGAAACTCAAGGAATTCCAAACTGTCACTGCGCCATCCTCGGACCAGCCTGTCAGAACCTCGAGCGCGTGGTCTGTCATCTTTCTTGCTTCCTCCTGGATCCTGCCGTGTGCTTCCTCCGCCTCCACATAGACCCGACCGATACAAGATCCCGGCAGGATATCATGGAATTGGTGCAGCAGCAGTTCCTTCCAAAGAGCGTCCGCGCGAGACAAGTCATAGGGCATACCGCCCGCCATCGCCAGACTGCTCCACAGTTCCATCTCCCGCAGTGCAAGCTCACTGCGGCGGTTGTTCTGCTTGATCATCGCCTGGGCAGTATACGTGCCTCTATGTGCGCTGAAATACAGTTCTCCCACATAAGTATTCACCGGTCCGCCCTGTTCTTCCATATCATGGAAAAATTCAAGCGGCCCTGCCATCTTCACCTTCACGCTTCCTTCCAGATCTTCCTGCCGCCTTGCATACTCCACAAAATCTCTGGCCGGGCCGCCGCCACCGTCTCCGTATCCGAAAGGCATCAAGAAGGCATCCAGATCCTGCAACTGTGTCCGTTCCTTCCAGATTCGGTTCGCCTCCACCGGATCGGTGCGGTAAGTATAGCTGGTGGGCAGGAAAGAGATAACCTGTGAACCGTCCATTCCTTCCCAGGTAAAATAGTGGTACGGGAACTGTTCCCCTTCATTGTAGGACCAGAAGATCTTCTGGGTCACCAGATACTTCACACCGCAGCCCTGCAGGATCTGCGGCAGCGCAGCCGTGTAACCGAAAGTATCCGGCAACCATAGGATCTGGCTGTCCACACCGAATTCCTCCTGATAATACCGTTTCCCATGGACCAGTTGGCGGATCAGTGCCTCTCCGCTTGCCATATTCGTATCCGGTTCCACCCACATGGCGCCGTCCGCGATCCACTGACCGCCCTTCACCGCCTCCTTGATCCTTGCAAAAAGCTCCGGATAGTATTTCCTGCACATCTCATAGGAAGCCGGCTGGCTCTGGATAAATTTATACTCCGGATATTCCTCGATCAGACGCAGCTGCGCCGCAAAAGTCCGCTCCGTCTTGCGGTAAGTCTCCGCCATAGGCCACAGCCATGCCAGATCCAGATGCGCGTTGCCCACTGCATAGAACACCGGCGCACTGGAACCGTTCTTCGCCTCCATCACCGGTCTAAGTGCCTCTCTCGCCGCCTGGTAAGAGGCGATTCGCTCCTCCCGCGGCTGTTCAAAATCCACGATCAGAGTAAACTGTTCCAGCGCCTTCGCAATCTTGGCCGCCCGCAGGGATGTTTCGTCCAGGGTGGTCAACAGCATCTGCAACGTCTTCGCATCCATATAAAGCTGATACGCCGCTTCATTCCAGATACCGTAAGTACATTTTCCCAAAACCCTTCTTGCGCCTTCCTTCGCCGGATCCTGATAAGCGCCGGGCAGGACCGGACCGGTACAGCAGCCGCCTGTGGGCGCCTCCGGCATAAAATGTCCCGCATAAGTCTCCATCAGCACCTCGTAATGCTCTCCGCCTTCTGCACAGACCGTCAGCACATTATCCTCCAGGAAGTGATGCGGTGCATGTACCCAGGAAGCACGGTATGTGCCAAATGACTTCCCGTTCACAAACAAGCTGGATTCCCCGTCAGGCCTCAGATCCATCACGATACGCTCTCCCCGCGCGCTCTCTGGAAGTGTAAAACTCCCCCGGAACCAACCGTACTCCCACTCCTTACCCCAGGTGTATCCAGGGGTTACCGGCACGAACTTCCCCTGCACGGCCTCCTCGGGTGTCAGATATTCCATGGTAGTATAAGCCTCCCAGGCAATCTCCCCCAACGGCTCATAGAGATCCTCCTCCAAGGTACGTATCCAGTGTTTCACCCGATCCCGCCATTCTGAATGCATCAGTTTCATTTTTACCTCCAATCCGAAGCAGTTTTTAAGTAGTTTTATGAATCGTCACAAATTCTAACTGAACTTGTTCAGTTTGTTGAACTAAATTGCTCATCAGAGAACTTATTCCCGCGAGCAATGAGCTAAGTGGCTGCTTGCAGCGGGGTCTTTGATTCAAGTAGAAAAGCTTCCAATTCTTCCTCCGGAAGCGGCTTCACAAAATAAAAACCCTGAATGCGGTCCACGCCCGTCTCTCTGGCAGACTGTACCTGCTGCACAGTCTCAATTCCCTCCGCAACGACCACCATGCCATTCTCATGCATGATCTGCGTCAGCAGTTCGATCGTCCTGTATCCGCTCCTGCTATTGCCCATCATCTGCACCAGAGACTGGTCGAATTTGATCACCTCAAACGGCAGAGAAAGTACGCTGGAAAGATTGGAATAACCGGTTCCGAAATCATCCAGATAGAATCGTACTCCTCTTTTCTCCAAACATTGCATCACCTGCTTTACTTCCTCAAAATCATCTGCGACGGTCCGCTCCGTGATCTCGATGCGCAGCTTGTCCCCGAACAGCTGACAATCATCTAACAGAGAATCGATCCGATCAAGCAACGTAGCATCTGCCACCTGCTGCCCCGTAAGATTGACCGACACCGTGCGCAGCGGCAGCTGCGGATGTTCCCCCAGGAAACGGCACACCTTCTCCAATACGATCCAGCTGATCTGATCGATCAGGCCATTCTCTTCTGCCATGGGGATGAACTCGGACGGAGATATGAATTCCCCGTTCCTGTCCCAGAGCCTGATCAGAGACTCCGCGGCAACAAACTTTTCTTCCCTGCAGTCATAGATCGGCTGATAGTGCATGCGAAATGTCTTATGTTCGATCGCGTATCGTACTTCTTCCAGAACATGATTGCGGTGTTCCATCTCTCTCTTGATCTTCTCGTCAAAAAAGACAACCCTGTCTCCGTCTCTGTTCTCCATCACCGAAATGCCAAAGTTCATTTTGTCCAGAAGATCATTCTCCGTATCCTCCTCTTCCAGAAACATATGGACAAAACAGGCCCTGGCCATAATACTATGCGTCTGTCCGGCACAAGAAACCTGCCAACTTTCCCCGAAACGCTCACGGATCCGGTTCATGCACGCATCCGCCTCCTGCCTGCTGCACACCGGCCCCAGCAGCATCAGCCGTGAATTGGCTATCCGATACCCCGTATACTGCTCGTCCAACTCCGCAAGCCACATGGAAATATCCCGGATCAGCTGGTCTCCCACCGCAACACCATATTTGCGGTTGATCTGCATCAAACGCGACAGCTGAACCATAATGATATGTACCTGCCTGCCGGAATCCCTGCACACATTCACATCATCGAAAAATGTCATCCTATCCAACAAACCTGTCATGGAATCATAAGTTGCCCCAATTCCTGTATCGTGAACTCCCACTTTTACCTCCAGTCATCTAAATAAATCTTTCGTCCCTTCTCGTCCTGGCATTTACCTGTCCGGCCCGCAGGCACTCGACTTTCTTCTATACATTATATCGTTTACGAACCTTGATGACAAGCAAAATCAGAAGGGCAAAAAAACACATCTGATTGCATAGAAAATACATTTCTAATTCAGGCGTTCTAGTATAGCATGGAGCCATATCATTATTAACAAGAGTATATTTCTTGGAAAGGTCAGGTGTTCCCATGGAAAGATTGATGCTTGACATGCACTGGTTTTTAGGACGTTTTCGGAGAACCTTCTTTATGGCGCTGCCGGAAAATGAGGCGGACTTTGAGAAAAGCAGACGGCGCTACATAGTCGGTGATGCAGCTGCACAGACCATCGTCCAGCTGGCCGGCGGCACTTTCCTTGTCTCCCTCATGCTCTCAGTGGGCTTTTCCGATGCACAGGCGGGTGTGCTTACTTCTGTTGCCAGCCTGGCTGCCCTTTTTCAGCTCTTCACCATGCGGATGGTCAATCATCTGAAGAAGCGGAAACTGTTCGTGTGCCTTATGACCGTGCAGAAACTTTATCTGGCGTTTATCTTCTTTATCCCGCTGCTGCCGGTGCCAGACAGTGCCCGTCAGCTGCTGGTGATCGCCGGCTACTCTGTCGCACAGATCTGTGCACAGATCGGGACTCCTGCCACTCAGGACTGGATTGCATCCCTGGTGCCTGCACGGCTGCGGGGAAACTATTTCTCCAGAAAAGACGCAGTCTGTGTATTTGTCACGGTCACGATGATGATGTTGTCCGGAATCGTCATGGATGCCACTGCCGGAGAACGCCAAAGCACTGGCTTTACGCTGAACGGCAGCATAATCCTCATCCTGGTGCTCTTAAATGCCTGGGCTTTCAGCTGCATGAAGGAACCCCGTCTGGGAGAAATGAATGCTGACGGGAAAGAGATGCATGGAAAACTAAAATACAAATATTCAAAAAAGACACCGACACATGATGGCAATCTTCTCATGGAGATGAAAGACGCATTCAAAAAGTCTGACTTCCGTATGGCATTTATGCTCACGCTCCTTTGGCAGACTGCGTTCTACTGTGCCACCCCCTTTAACAGCAGCTATCAACTGGAAGAATTGGGGATGCCCTTTACCTTTATCATGGTCATGGGTTTTGTATGCAATATGCTGCGCATTGCCATCACGCCGCTGATGGGAAGGCTGGGTGATAAACACGGTATGGCTTTCCTCTACAAATATTCCCTGATAGGGATCCTTTTGTACTTTATCTTCTTTGCCATGGCAGTCCCCGCCAACGCCTACCCGATGGTGATCCTGGGAACGGTCAGCTCCGCGCTGGGATGGAGCTTTGCCGGAATCGGTCTGTTCGGCGTGCAGCTGGAACTTCTGGAAGAAGGCAAGAGGGACATCCAGCTTTCAATCCTGCTCGCTCTTTCGGGCGCCTACGGATTCCTGGTCTCTTTCGCGTCCGGATGCCTGCTCGACTTTCTGCAGAGAGTACTGGCCACACTGCCCGGACAGAAACTTTATGCCCAACAGTTTACCAATATCCTTGGCGCAGGATTCCTTCTGCTCACGATCCTGTACCTGAAATACAGAGTCCAGAAAAGAGAGCGGCAGCTATAAGCCACCGCTCTCTCCATAACTCCATTCTATTCTTCCTGTTTGGCCTTCTCGGCCATTTCCCGCAACTCCCGTACTACCATCACCACAATGATCTGTGTGAGTATAAAAGTAAGACCGTCCGCTACAGGCTGCGCAAGCTGAAGCCCTGTCACGCCAAAGATGCGGGGCAGGATCAGGATCGCCGGGATAAAGAAAAGTCCCTGTTTGCTGACAGCGGTAAGCGTCGCCCGGAAACTGTAGCCGATCGATTGCGTCAGCATATTTCCTATGATCACGTAAGACTGGAAAGGAAGCAGACAGCACTGCATTTTCAGCGCCAGCGCACCGATACGGATCACCTCCGCATCCTCCCTTCTGAACAAACGCATGATCGGCGTGGAAACCGCAAACATGACAACCCCCATCACCAGCAGAAAGGTAAGTGCCACACGACGACAGAAGTAATAGGACTCCAACACCCGATCATATCTCTTTGCTCCGAAATTAAATCCGCACACCGGCTGAAATCCCTGGCCAAACCCGATCAGAGCTGAATTGATGAACATCATGATCCTCGTGACGATGGACATGGCCGCCACTGCCGCATCTCCAAACCCGGAGGCAGCCACATTCAAAAGGACAGACGCCACACTTGCCAGCCCCTGCCGGCCAAGGGTCGGCAATCCGGCAGAAAGGATCTCCCCATAAACCCAGCCCTGAAACGTAAAATATTTCGGCAGCGGCTTCAACACATTGCCCGAACGAATCACCAGGACCAACAGAATAACAAAACTTACAAACTGGCTGAAGATCGTAGCAATCGCCGCGCCTGAGATTCCCATATGAAAACCAAAGATCAGGATCGGATCCAGGATCACATTCAATACGCCGCCCGTAGTGATACCGATCATGGACAGCGCTGCATTTCCCTGAGAACGAAGATGATTGTTGAACACAAAGGAGACTGTCATATAAGGTGCCGCGATCAATATGTATTTCCCATAGTCCTTCGCATAAGGCGCGATCGTCTCCGTCGCACCTAAGACCCGCACCAGACTGTCGATATTTAAGATTCCCAGAACGGCCAGCGCCAGGCCGAAAGTAAACGCGGTATATACCGCCGTGGAACAGGCACGCTGCGCCTTCTCCTGCTCTCTGGCTCCTAACATCCTGGAGATATAGTTCCCGCTTCCCATACCGAGCGTAAAGCCGATCGCCTGGATCATGGCCATCAGGGAGAAGTTGACTCCCACGGCGCCGGAGGCGCTCGTACTCAGCTGACTCACGAAAAAAGTATCCGCCATATTATAGATAGAAGTGATCAGCATACTGATGATAGTCGGCACCGCCAGTTTAGAGATCAAACGGCTGACCGGCGTCTGTGTCATCATCTTGTATTTCTCTTCATAACTCATTGCTTTCATCCCGTGTTTCTCCATAAGACAATATCCTTGCTATGCCAAACACCGACACCGCCGCGACTGCAAGCAGCGCCGTACAGCACGGTACTGTAAAAATCTGTCCCTGCAGAGCAATATTGTGCGCGATCAGATAGACCACACCGTTTGCCACTGCATGAAAAAGAACCGTGATACAGAAGGTATGCGTCCTCTCATACAGATACGCCATCAGGATACCCATACAGCAGCCATAGATCCCCTGCACCAAATTCCCGTGATAGATGCCGAACAGTACACCCGAAGTAACGATCGCTGCCATACGTCCCCGTCCGGAACCTGCGGCAGCTCTCTGCGAGACCTGTCCTTCACTTCTCCGAGATTCCATACTGCCAACTGAATCTTCCGTCCCGGGAAGACACCTGCGCAGGCGATTATATATAACACCCCGAAAGACGATCTCCTCCGCCAACGGCGACACCACCATATAGAGAAGCAGTCCGATGCCAAATACAACACCGTACTGCCTCTGTGCCACCTCCTGATAATCCGTAGAATTCTGTACCAGTCCGGTCAATGACAACAATATATTGAGTCCGACCGCGGAAGCCGCCGCTGACACCACTGTCAAAACTATGGTCACGGTACCCTGCCATCCCCACAGCCGTCCTCCCGTCGCCGCAGTTCCTTTCTCTTTCTGATACGACTGTCGGTGATTCTGCAGTTCTGTCCGCAGCATGGGCAGAAGAACCGCTGCTCCGATCAGCATGCAAACGCTATTGACTATGCCGATCAGCGTCTCCCGGTACTCCCCAGCCAGCTTCTCGATGCCTGTCAACACCCTGCCTGCATTCTCTCCACCTCCGGCTCCCGGCACACCGGCCATCATCTGCAGAGGCCACGACAGAAGAATGAATGACGTCACATACACCCCATAATACACCAGGAAGGGTATAAACACCGCCCGGAACGTCTTATACATGGAACTCCTCGATGATACAGTTAAGACGTTTCACTACTTCATTCAATTCACCCATGGACACATTGATACGGTCTATCTCCGCACTCTGGTTCTCTACCCGCTCGTTCACTTCCTGACTGGCAGCCGTCAGTTCCTGGGTCTCACTGGAAATATTGGAGAATTTATCAACAATGTCGTCCTTGTTATGATTCAGATTCTCTACCGCATTCTCCAGCTCGTTAATATCATTGCCCATACCGGAAATATTGTCGCTGATCCGCTGGAACACACCCTGTGTATCAGACATCGTGCTCATACAGTCTGTCGTCGTATCCTGGATCTCTCCGATCTGCTGGCTCACATTCTTGATCTCGTTCTGGATCTCGGAAATAATATGATTGATATCCCCGGTAGCCGACGCCGTCTGCGCCGCAAGAGCACCGATCTCTCCCGCCACTACCGCAAATCCTTTGCCCATCTCACCGGCTCTGGCAGCCTCGATGGCCGCATTCAGCGCTAAGAGCGAAGTCTGGCTGGCAATCTCACTGATCGTCTTACTGATTCCGTCAATAGAACGGGACTTCTGAGAAAGGCTGTTGGCCGTCTCATAGGTAGCATTCTGCAGATCTCGGCTCTGATCGATCTTTCTGGAAAGCAACTCCACCGTCTCCATCCCATCATAACACTGGCTGACTGCTGCTGCCGCAACTTCATTCATCCGTTCCATGCGGCCCGCAACCATGGAAAGTTCATCCGCAAACTCGCTGAAATTCTCATTCGCCTGCTGCGTCTGCTGCGCCACATCATCGATCGCGATCACGATCTGGCCGATCGTGTCTCTCACGGAATGATTGTCGGCTACGGAATTTTCCACTGATACGCATACCGTATCAAACTGCTCCTTCAAGGTATCCGATGCCTTGATCATCTGCTGTACGATCTGGTTCAGACGCCCTCTCAGCTCCTGAATCGCCTTATCCATGACGCCCATCTCATCCTGCCGCGCATGTCCGCCTGCCGCATTTTCCTTCATCTGCAGCTTCAGCTCCCGCAGTTCCACGATCTCGTGCTGCATCGCAACGATCGGCTTCGTAATACTGCCACTGAACAATGCCACGATAACGGCAGCCACCACTGCAGCGATCAACATTGTAACGATAAAAGTGAGCAAAAGCTGGTTAGTCGCATCATTGTAAACAGAAACCGGCGTAGCGATGACCACACTGCCCACACTGCTCGCCACCGCGGTCAGGTACCGTTCCACACCATCATAATCTTTGACCGGAATAGACCCATCCTCCATGGAAGTGCGATATGCTCCATTCAGGACTTCCAATACAGAACTGATCTTTTCCGCTGACGGCATAAATTCCATATTCTCATGCATCAGAATATTACCGCTGTTGTCCGTCATAAATACATAACTGCCGTCCGAAGCAGCCGCGATCTCATTGACCGTATCAAACAAAGTCTGCAACTGCAAACTCATACCGATCACGCCGGTAGATCCATCCTTACAGGTAAACTGTCTGGAAACAGGCATCACCATGCCGCCGTCGTTATAAGGCTCGCAGTAAACCTTCCCATCCACAGCCAGCGCCTCCGTATACCACGGATAACCGGTATAGTCCCAGTCCGAACCGAGTTCGAGCCTGCCGCCGTCCAGAAAAGTACCGTCCGTAAACGCTGCAAACACATCTGTCGTTCCTCCGTTGGCCTTCATCAGCGCCTCCAGATAATCGACGACCGCCGCTTCATTGACCACATCCAGTGATTCCATATATACTACTGCAGAATCGACAAGAGACGTTTTCTGTTCGAGCCATGTCTGAATCGAGGAAGCATAATACTGCGCCGTTGTCCTCGCCTCGATATCATTCATCTCGTCAAACCTCTTACGCGTCCTTGACAGAACACATAACATAGCGATCAGCATACATCCGATGCAGATCGCAGAAAAAATAGTGATCAGTTTGGCTTTGATTTTCATCGTAGAATCCCTCCTATATGTAACAATAATACTTCTATACAGTATACTGTTTTTTCCAAAAAAAGTCAAAACCGGCAAGCCATCCGTGTTACACTTTTGGCCAAGGTTTTGCTATCTCTCCCAGAAGCACTTCCTCCAGCTCTTCTACCGTTTTCACGAGTAAAAAGAATCCTCACCTGGCATCAAGTGAGGACTCGTCTTCCGATCAACTATAAAATTACCGATCTGTTATGCCGTCATAAACATCTCATATGCCCGCAAAGCCTGCTGCATCTGATAATTAATGTTCCCGCCGTTTGCATCCGCCGCCACATCTATATCTGCTTCTACGGTGGCCTGCTCTACCGGCTGTGCATCTTCTGTCCCGGACAGGTCAAAACGCGCAGCAGCACTTCCTGCATTCGCCGCCGGCCGGCCCGCTTCTTCCGTCACACTCTGCACCGCATTCGCTCCTGTTTCCATCGGACGCATGATCTTGGCCGCGATATTCTGCCCACGGCGCATCTGCATATCAAGCATTCCCTGGAAGTCAAGCGTCTGCCCTTTCTTAAGCGGGTTCTCGTTGAGACTCTCGTCTGCCAGCTCGCTGTAATCGATCTTCTTATCCAGCACATCGTCCGATATCCTGGACAGTTTATTCATGCTGGCTGAATTTACTGTATTCGCATTATACACATACGGCCGAAAACTCACTGCACTCATCGCCCCATATGCACTGATCGCTCCGATCGCCATAGCTCATTCCCTCTCTTCAATACATGATTCTGAATTGATCCCTGCATTTATTTTAGTACGTCTGACCCAAATTTACAAGTCCAAATTTGCTCTGTGCCTATTCACAGTCAATCACAGTTGGTTAAGCCGATGCGCCGCGCCTCAATCGATCTCCTCAGCCTCCACATCCAGCGCTTCGGCCTCCTGCCGCAGCACCTTCGCCGTCCTCGATATCCTCGACACGATCCATAGATCCGACACACCGTCATAGATCAGGAAAAATCCGATCAGCGTCACCACCGTATCAAGCGCCGCAAAAGGCTTGAAGATCAGCAGCGCACCGAATCCTACCGTCACCAGTCCTAAGATCAGCGCCACCCACCATTTGTCATAGTTCTCTTTGCAGAGCGACACTGCCTGCTGTAAGTTGTTCAGACCATGCACCGCGATCACGATCCCCACGATGATGGGAATGATCGCCAGCACCTTCTCCGGTTTGATCACGATCCAAACCCCGACCACGGCGAAGATGATCCCCACGATCATGTTCATCTGCGTGTACATACTGCCGTCTCTGTCAAAAAAGCTCTCCGCCAGCCGCACCAATCCGCCCAGGATCAGTACCGAGCCGATGGCAATGCACACGATGTGCATCGACATCCCCGGCCAGATGGCCAATACCAGTCCTAACACAATACATAATATGGCAGAGATCACCACATTCTTCTTTAGTTTCTTTAACAGGCTGCCCATAATATCCCCCTCCTATATGCAACACCCGCATCTTAATTTTATTGTTTTATTTTATTCCTTTTCCCGGATAAACACAACCACCGGAACCCTTTTTTCTCCAAGATCTTATAAATACCGAATCCCAATGCCGCTCCCAGGCAGTTTAACAGGATATCATCCACATCGAAAGCGCCGAAAGCACTGAACAACTGAAAAGTCTCGATCCCCAGCACGAAGGTGAAGGCATTCACGAACATGACCGAAAACTTTCTGCCGTCCTGGGATACCAGGGGAAAAAGAAACCCGAAAGGTACAAAGGCCAGAACATTTCCTGCCAGGTTCTCCACACTATTTAATTTGTAAGCATACTCTATATACATCCTGATCGTATGGAACGGCACGAAATTCGCCGTCCCCAGCCCTTCCAGGATCACGCCTTTCTGCCACGTATTGGCGATGGCCTGCAGCTGTTCAAACGGATATTTAAAGATAATGACCTTGATGACCACCACGATATAAAGGGCAAAAAGGAATTTCAGGAAACGCTTTGATTTTAATTTCTCTAATTCAATCCTCATTTAATCTCCCATGGATTCTCTTTTCCTTCCATATGACATTTGCAGCTCATCAAAGAGTCCTTTACTACCGTTTCCACATAGTTTCTGGTATAAAAAGCCATATGGTGCGACACCGTCACATTCGGAAAGCTTCTGAGCAGTGCAAGCTCCTTATTCTTTAATATATCCGTTTTGTGATCATAATAGTATAGTCCGAACTCATTTTCTACCACATCCAGTCCCGCAGCACCGATCTTGCCTTCCTCGATGGCTTCGATAAAAGCATCCGAATCGATCAACGCTCCCCTGGCCGTATTGATGATCACTACCCCGTCCTTCATCTGTGCCATGGTGTCCGCATTGATCAGGTGGAAATTGTCTTCAGTCAGCGGCGTGTGCAGCGTGATCACATCAGCTTCCTGCCAGATCCGGGCAAGCGGCACATAAGATGCGTACTGCCTGACTTCTTCTTTTTCATATAGATCATAGGCCAGGATACGGCAGCCGAACCCGGACAGACTGCGTACTACCGTTGCGCCGATACGCCCCGTCCCGATGACTCCTACAGTCAGATCCTTCAACTCCCTACCGTTTAAGCCGGCCAGCGTATAGTCCTGCAGAGCAGTCCTTCCCAGGATCGCCCCCATCTTACGGATAGACATCAATATCAGCATCACCGTATAGTCAGCTACCCCATGCGGGCCGTAAGGCGCATTGCCCACCCGGATACCGCATTCTTTCGCCGCCGCCAGATCTATATGATCATAGCCGATCGTTCTGGTAGTAATAAATTCAACCCCCTGCTCACGAAACGCCTGCACCAACTGCGCATCGATCTTCGTGGTGAGCACATCCACACAGCGGCTTCCCTTACTCAGAGAAACATTATCGTGATCCGGTGCGTCCGCACACAGCACCACTTCTATACCCAGTTCTTTCGCATACTCCAGAAACAAGTCCTTCTCGTCAAAATCCCTGCAACTATATACCGTCACCTGCATCATAGTTTTCTCCATTTCTGCGCTGCTTTTTGCGCATAAACGAGTTTGTGGCAAGCAACGCGCAGACACAAATCTCGCGATTGAAAATTTTAATTTTCAATCTTCATCCTTCTTTCTTTTCCTTAAGTTTACGCCCCTTCCGACCACTCTCTACTTCTTATCGATCTTCTTCGATATGATCTTCTTAATAATAAGCGGCTCCTCGATCTTGATCTTAGCCGCCTCCTCCAGCTCGCGCTCTTCCTCCTCGGCGCTCCTTAGCTTAGACTGGTAACTGCGCTCCACTTCGCGCTCATATTCCTCCACGATAGCGATATCCTCCGGCCGGATTCTTCTGAATTTGTTAAATCCTGCCGCCAGGATCTTCAGGCTCTGCCTCGTGGTGTCAAAAGCACCGTCCTCATAAAGATTGATCACGATGATACCGATCGGCACTGCAATGATCATCCCCATCACTCCGGCCACTTTATATCCTACAAACAGCAAAAACAAGGTCGGAATAGCATCCACTCCGATGGAATCGCCCACGATCTTCGGCTGGATCACCTGCCGTACAAGCTGTCCCGACAGCCAAATGATGATCAATCCTACTGCCATCTTATAATCCCTGCTCAGGATCTCGATCACCGCCCAGGGAAGCATCACCGTACCCGTACCGAACACCGGCAGGAAATCCAGGAATGCTATCCCCAGCGCCACCAGCGGCACATACCGCACCTTCAAGATAAAGAGACCTATCACCAGCATTACATAGATCCAGCATTCAATCTTAAACTGTGCCTTGAAATAACCGCCCACCGCATTCCGGAAACTTCTCCGGATCAGGTCAAACCGGTAAAGCACCGCCCCCGGCACACACTTTTTCATGATATTCGCCATATATCCCTTATCCGCCACGAAGAAATACGCCGAAAGAACACACATGATGACGCCCAGGAAGATATCCGGCAGCTGTTTGGCCACATTCCCCACCGCCTCAAAAGTCGGTGAACCGATACTCTCAATGATCCCTCCGAAATAAGTACCCATCTCCGAACCGAGATTGTTCAGCGTCTGCTGTGTTTCCAGAGGCAGCTTATTGAAAAGCCCTTCCAGATTGTCTCCAACCTCATTAAACTCCGCCATGATACTGTCCCACAGTATGGGCAGCTCGTTGACGAAATTGATACCTTCCTTCACCAGTTTTGCGCCAACCGCATAGAACAGGAGAATCACCACCGCAAGCACGGCCACGATCACGATCACCGACGCACCCTTGCGCCGTATCTTCAACCGTTCCTCGAAAAAGCGAACCACCGGCGAAGCGATCAGTGATATGAACCACCCGATGATAAACGGCATAAAGAAGATGATGCACCGCGGCAGCAGAAAAATACACAAAAGCAGTATGATCAGCGCCGTCAGCAGATTCAATATGACTTTCAGGTATGTCTTGCTCGATTGTCTCATCCAAATTCCTCCATTTCTAACCAAGCCGCCCCTCACTTTATCGCACCGTTACCAAAACCAAAGCAGTTTCCTTAACCGGAGTATCACCTCTGTCAAACTTCTTCCTCATCCTCCAACATCCTGTCCAGAAGCTCATAGATCTCGTCCCGCCCCTGTTTCGACAAAGATGAATAGGGAATGACTGTAGTGTCCTCCACCACTGCCAGCGTATCACAGATCAGCTTCACGTGCTTTTGCACCTGGCTTCTCTTGATCTTATCCAACTTCGTGGCAATGATGATCGGCTTATATCCTCTGTCCAGGATCCAGTCGTACATGATCCTGTCATTCTCGGAAGGCGCATGCCTGATATCGATCAGCAGAAAAACCGCGCGGATCTTCTTTGACTGATACAGATAATCCTCGATCAATTTGCCCCACTGCGCTTTCACTTTCTCATTGGCGGTGGCATACCCGTACCCGGGCAGATCCACGAAATATATCTGGCCATTCACATTATAGTAGTTGATCGTCTGCGTCTTGCCCGGCTGAGAGCTTGTACGCGCCAGCGACTTGCGGTTCATCAGCCCGTTGATCAACGACGATTTTCCCACATTGCTCTTTCCCGCAAAAGCTACCTCCGGCAGCACATTCTCCGGCAGCGTACTGGTGATCCCGCATACCGTCTCCAAGTTTACATTTTTGATTATCATTGATTCGTCCTTTCCTCTACTCCGAAGCGGCACAAACTCCTTTATAAATAAATTGCTCATCAGACAATTTATTCATCGCTTTCTTTGCATATATACATGCCTTACAATGCTTACGCAGCAGGCCGGATGAAGGCATACTCACGCTATACGCAAACAAACGCATAGCCTGCGACCTCTTCCATATGCTCAACCATGCAGATCTCTAAGCCGTCCGTGATCTCCCGGTCCAGTTCCGCGATATCTTTCTCATTATCCTTCGGAACGAGCACCCTATGTACTCCCGCCGTCTTCGCCGCCAGTATCTTCTCCTTCAAACCGCCGATGGGCAATACTCTTCCGCGAAGAGTGACTTCACCGGTCATCGCAACGTCCGCCCGCACCGGCCTTCCCGTCACGGCAGAGAGAATCGCCGTCGCCATGGTAATGCCCGCTGACGGTCCGTCCTTGGGGACGGCTCCTTCCGGAATATGAAGATGAAAGTCCCTCTTTCGGAACAGTTTCTCCTCGATCTGATACTGCTCACTGACAGAGCGCACATAGCTCATGGCTATCCGCGCGGATTCCTGCATTACGTCACCCATTTGACCGGTTAGGTCGATCTTTCCTTCTCCAGGCATCATGTTTACCTCGATCTGCAGGGTGTCGCCACCCACACTGGTCCAGGCCAGGCCGCGCACGATACCGACCTCATCTTTTTGCGCGATCTTATCCTGCTGATACCGGGGCTTGCCCAGATACTGTTCCAGATTATCCGCAGTGATCACGACCTTATCAGTCAATTGCGCTTTTTCCTCTCCTGCATGGCTTTTCTTCTTCGCCGCCGTCTCCTGTCGTCTCTCCAGAATATGCCGCGCCTCCTTCCGACATACAGCCCCGATCTGCCTCTCCAATCCACGCACGCCTGCTTCTCTCGTATAACGACTGATGATGGCACAAAGCGCTTCGTCGGTAAAATCTATCTCTTCCTCCCGGATGCCGTTCTTATCCATTTCCTTCTGTACCAGATGTTCCCTGGCGATATGAAATTTCTCATTTGCCGTGTAGCTATTGATCTCGATCAGCTCCATACGGTCGAGAAGCGGCCTCGGAATGGTGTCCGTGCCGTTCGCCGTAGCGATAAACAGTACCTCTGACAGATCAATAGGAATCTCCACATAATGATCACGGAATGCCTCGTTCTGTTCCCCGTCCAGCACTTCCAACAGCGCCGAACTGGGATCACCCTTATAGTCACTGCTCACCTTATCGATCTCGTCCAGAAGCAGCAACGGATTCTTCACCCCTGCCTGTCTGACCGCATTGACGATCCTTCCTGGCATAGCACCCACATAAGTCTTGCGATGTCCTCTGATCTCGGCCTCATCCCGAATGCCGCCCAGACAGATGCGCACATACTTCTTATTCAGTGATGCCGCCACACTGCGGGCAATAGAAGTCTTACCGGTGCCTGGAGGTCCCACCAGACAGATGATCGGGCTTCTGCCCTTACCGGTCAACACACGCACCGCCAGATATTCGAGAATCCTCTCCTTAACCTTCGTCAGTCCATAATGGTCGTCACCAAGAATCTTCTCTGCCCTGGCTAAATCGTTGCTGTCCCGGGAAGCCTTATCCCAGGGCAGTTCCAACAGTGTTTCGATATAAGCCCGCTCCACCGCTGCCTCCGAATTACTGCCGAGCACATTCTTGTAGCGGCCGATCTCCCTGCGGATCTTCTCCTTGACTTCCTTCTTCGCCTTAAGCTTCTCCACTGCTGCCTCAAACTGTTTCACATCGGAATCCGCAGTATTTTCCCCTAACTCCTCTTTAATATAATATAACTGCTCCCGCAGGATATAATCTCTCTGATTCTTATCGATCCGCTCCCTGATATCCTTCGCCAGCTCATTCTTGATCCGGATCACATCCACTTCCCGTGCCAGAAGCCCCGTCAGAATCTCAAACCTTTCCTTCACGGATACCGCTCCGAGGATCGCCTGCTTATCCGCCAGCGCCAGGGGCATGTTGATGGTGATACAGTCTAACAGCCGTCCCAGCTGCATCTCCTCCTCGATCTGATCCGCCACAGCCTTGCCCACTTTGGGAAAGCAGGTATAATATGCTGCAAAAGATTCCTTGACCATTCTGGTCATCGCTTCCTGTTCTTCTTCCGTCAGCTCTGTCATATCGTCATTTTCATACGACACTTCCGCCATAATATAATTATTTTCCTGTACAAGCCGATATATTCTACCTCTGAACGTTCCTTCCACCAATACCCGCAAAACATGTCCTGGCAACTTCGTCACCTGCCTGATCACAGCGATCGTACCGGTCTCATAGACATCCTCGAGCCCCGGCTCTTCCGCTTCCACATTCTTCTGCGTCACGACAAAGATCCTCTGATCCGCTAACATCGCCTGCTCCACCGCTTCGATCGACTTATCCGTGCTTAAGTCAAAATGAATGACCATCCCCGGCAGGATTGACAGCCCACGGAGCATCACTGTAGGAAGGATGTTTGTCCCTGTTCCCATTTCTCTATAATGCAGACAGGGCAGCACTCCCATATCAACAGCTTCGTATTCCCTGCCGTTTTCTGTATCTCTGCTCATAAATCATTCCCTCTCTTCGTAACATTTCCAATAATTCAGAACAATCTATCCCCATAACATATCATTTCTCTGTAATGGCAACAAACGCCGCCTGGTTTCGGGCGACGTTTTCTTTATCATGATTGGCTGTTCTTATCTTATTTATTCGGCGCGCATCAGCCTGTTGCGATAAACAATGCGCGGTTTACCTTTGCCATCCACAACATCTTTAGTCAAAATACACTCCGCAATATTATCGTCCGACGGGATCTCATACATAACGTCCATCAAAACATCTTCCATGATGGAGCGAAGACCTCTGGCGCCTGTCTTACGTTCATATGCCAGCCGCGCTATTTCCTGCACCGCCTCATCTTCCACACCCAATTTGACTTCGTCAAACTCAAACAATTTCTTATACTGCTTGATCAGTGCATTCTTGGGCTCTTTCAGAATACGGACAAGTGCCTCCTGATCCAAGCCTTCCAATGTGACCGTGATCGGCACACGACCGATAAACTCCGGAATCAGTCCAAACTTCATCAGATCCTGTGAAGATACTTCCTTCAATACCGCACCGATATCCTTACTGCTCTTCTCTACGACCTGCGCATTGAATCCGATGGAATTGCGATCCAGGCGCTCCTCCACGATCTTCTCCAAACCGTCAAACGCGCCACCGCAAAGGAACAGGATATTGGACGTATCAATCTGCAGCAACTCCTGATGCGGGTGCTTCCTGCCGCCCTGAGGAGGGACACTCGCCACCGTTCCCTCTATGATCTTCAGAAGCGCCTGCTGAACACCTTCGCCGGAAACGTCTCTGGTAATAGATACATTCTCACTCTTCTTCGTGATCTTATCAATCTCATCGATATAGATAATGCCGTACTGTGCCCTGTCGATGTCGTAATCGGCTGCCTGAATCAGTTTAAGCAAGATATTCTCTACATCTTCTCCGACATAGCCTGCCTCTGTCAAAGTCGTAGCATCCGCGATCGCAAACGGCACATTGATGATCTTCGCCAGCGTCTGTGCCAAATATGTCTTACCGCAGCCGGTCGGCCCCACTATGATGATATTGCTCTTCTGCAGCTCCACACCGTCGTCCTCTTGTGGCGCCAATACTCTTTTGTAATGATTGTAGACGGAAACCGCCAGCACTTTCTTGGCGTCTTCCTGTCCGATCACATATTCATCCAGAAAATGTTTGATCTCCACCGGTTTCAGGAGATTGATCTCCATCTCCTGTGCTTCCGGCCCTTCCTCGTACTCTTCCTCGATGATATCCGCACAGATCTCCACGCACTCATCACAAATATAAACACCCGCAGGACCTGCGATCAGTTTCTTAACCTGTCCTTGTGTCTTATTGCAAAAAGAACACCTCACTCTGTCTTCAGAATTCTTTCCTGCCATTTTAATGCTCCATGCCTTTCCCTTCATTATTTAGCGGCCATAAAGCCATATGGCCTCACAGCCGCTACTCCTTTGACCCATGCGAATGAAGACTGCTTACCCTGTCTTGGCCGTTTTCACGCTAGCCTCCATGATTCCGCTCTGCGGAATCTCAAAATTCAAAGACAAGCAAGCTTGTCTGGAAGAATGCCCTGTTTTGGGTATTCTCTTAAACATTTAGCAACTCTTAGGCTGCGTCCTTTGCTGTCTTAGAGTTGGTTAATGTTTTTCTCACACTATACAGCACTAGCATGATTGGTGATGATACGGTCGATCAAACCGTAGGAGAGCGCTTCCTCTGCAGTCTTCCAATTATCTCTCTCCGTATCAGCCATGATCACCTCGAAATCCTGTCCCGTATTCTCCGCCATGATCCTCGCCATCTTCTCCTTCGTAGCAAGAATATGCTTCGCCGTGATCTCAATCTCCGTAGCCTGTCCCTGTGCACCGCCGGCCGGCTGATGGATCATGATCTCCGCATTGGGAAGCGCCATTCGCTTACCTTTCGTGCCGCCTGCCAGAAGGAATGCACCCATGCTGGCTGCCATACCGATACATACGGTACTCACATCACACTTAATGAAATTCATTGTGTCATAGATAGCCATTCCGGCCGTGATCACTCCACCCGGACTGTTAATATACAAATGAATGTCTTTCTCCGGATCCTCCGACTCCAGGAAGAGCAACTGTGCCACGATCACACTCGCCGATGCGTCGTTCACTTCCTCACCCAGAAAGATGATCCTCTCCTTCAATAATCTCGAATAAATGTCGTAAGAGCGCTCTCCTCTGGAAGTCTGCTCAATGACATAAGGTATTAAAGCCATGCTAATTCCTCCGCCTTCCCACAGATTCTACTTACTCTTCTACCGCATTCTCCGCTACAAAATCAGCCGCCTTCCTGACAGCCAGATCCAGCATGATATTCTTCTTCTCTCTCTCGCCCATAAGCTCCTTCACCTTATCGATCTCCATCTGGTAAACTTCAGCCATGGTCTTCATCTCTTTCTCATAATCTTCTTCGGTAGCCACGATATTCTCAGCCTTAGCGATCGCCTCCAGTACCAATCTGGCTCTGATCCGCTCCTCTGCCTGAGGTTTCACCTGTTCGATCAGCTTCTCATAAGTTGCTCCGGTAAACTGCATATACTGCTCCATGCTCATACCCTGCATGGTGATCCGCTGTGAAAACTCGTCCACCATCTGTCTCTGCTGCGTCTCAAGCATTGCCTCCGGAATCTCTATCTCGCTTGCTTTCACTGCCGCCTCAACAGCCGCATTCTCTCTGGCGGTCTCAGCGTCTTTCACCTTCTTCTCAGCCAGATTCTTCTTAACGTCTTCCTTATACTCCTCCAGTGTATCAAATTCGGATACTTCACTCGCAAATTCATCATCCAGCTCCGGAAGCTCTTTCTCCTTGATCTCATGCACCGTACACTTGAACACTGCTTCTTTACCCTGCAGCTCCTCAGCCTGATAGTCCTCCGGGAAAGTAACCTTCACTTCCACTTCCTTCCCGATCTCAGCGCCCACAAGCTGCTCCTCAAATCCGGGGATAAACGCACCGGATCCAATGGTCAGCGGATAATTCTCGCCCTTACCGCCTTCAAAAGCCTCTCCGTCCACGAAGCCTTCAAAATCGATCACCGTCATATCACCGTCTTTGACCGGTCTGTCTTCTATCGTGATATTTCTCGCATTCTTATTGCGCTCTCTGTTGATCTCGGTAAGTACTTCTTCTTCCGTAACTTCTCTCTCGATCTTCTCGATCTTAATACCCTTGTATTCGCCCAGCTTAACTTCCGGCTTCAGCGCAACCGTCGCCGTAAAGACAAAAGGCTTACCTGCTTCGATCTGTGTCACCTCGATCTTCGGGGAAGACACGATATCCTCCTCGCACTCGTCCAATGCATTGTCATAAGCATCCGGAATCAGATCATTGGCTGCATCCTCATAGAAGACTTCCTTGCCGTACATCTTCTCCACCATCATACGCGGTACTTTTCCTTTTCTAAAACCCGGAATGCTGATCTGCTTCTTCTGTTTCTGATAAACTTTCTCGATCGCTTTCTCAAAATCTTCTGCGCTTACTTCCACCGTAAGCTTTGCCATGTTCTTTTCTAATTTTTCTACCTGTAAGCTCATTATATGGGTTCCTCCTTCAAATGCCTCTGCGACATGCGGAAGCCCTTTTTGCTCCTAGTCACAGTCATCTAAGCATTATAGCACAAACTTTCAAAAAATACCAGCTAGTTTTTTCTATATTATTTTATGAGCGGAACGCCCTCAGAATAAAAGTTGAGCCGCAAAGCGGCGTCGGCTGCGCAGCAGACGCTTTTATGAATAATGAGGGCTGAACTGTTACTATGAACCAACAGCCGCCCTGTCTGTCACAGGACGGCCGTATTAAGAATCTACTTATTATAAAACTCGAATCCTCTTACTTTGCCGAAGCAAGATCAGAGACTGCTCAATGCATCCACTTCGCTGCGCAGCGGAATGGATTTCTGTGCGCCTTTACGCGTTACCGCGATGGATGCCGCCATATTGGCGAACTCCGCCGCCTGTCTGATCGAATGCCCTTCCGCGAGCGCCGTCACGAACGCTCCGTTAAAACAATCGCCTGCTGCCGTTGTATCCACTGCCGTGACCGTCCTTGTCGGGCAGAACCATTCTTCCTGCCTGTCCTTATAGAAGACGCCCTTATCTCCCAGCGTCACCAGAACATGTCCTACCCCTCTGGCTAACAATCGGTCTGCTCCTGCGTGGATCGCCTCCATAGACATCTCCTTCTGCCCGGAGAGCCTGAGAAGCTCCGTCTCGTTCGGGGTGATATAATCAATCTTCTCCCAGATCTCCTCCGGCAGAGTGTCAGGGGCCGGAGCCGGATTCAAGATCACCGTCTTCTTAAGTTCACTGGCCCGTCTGATGGCATAGAACACCGCATCATACGGGATCTCCATCTGCAGCATGATATACTCCGCCTGCTGAAACAGAAGATCATGCTCCTGCAAATAAGCGACACTGCAAAAGTTGTTTGCCCCGCCCACAACAACGATACTGTTGTCTCCTCTGGCGTTCACATAGATCACCGCTGTCCCGGTGGGCGCCTCCTGCACAGTACGGATATGAGATATATCCGCTCCGCATTCCCGCAGACTGCCAAGCAGCGCTTCCCCCATACTGTCTTCTCCCACACACCCCAGCATCACGACATCACCGCCCAGCTTAGCTGCTGCGCAGGCCTGGTTCGCGCCCTTACCTCCGGGAATATAGGTAAGGCTGTCCCCGAGAACCGTCTCCCCCTCGAGAGGCATGCACCGCATTCCGATCACCATATCCATATTGAGACTGCCGATATTCAGAACTCTTCGTTTCAAATTGTCACCTCCCACACATTCCGTTCATTCTATTTCTTCAGGAAAATACTTTCGTAAAAGTTTTTCTTTATCCATTTATGATAACATTCTCATTTTTCATTGTCAATCAACAATCATATTTTGGTCAGTTAAGCTATTTTAGAAAGTGTTTTCCTATGCAAAATGCACAATTTTCAACCTTTTTGAATTGACATTTACATGTTTTCCCTTCATACTAAATCCAAAGATAACACTAAGAATACAACAATCTGATCGGAGTCCCTCACTTATGACAATCAAAGAAATCGCACAGTTGGCCGGTGTTTCCATCTCGACCGTCTCCAAGATCGTAAATAACAAAGACCAGAACATCCATCCGGAAACCAGGAGCCGTGTTCTGAAGATCGTGAAAGAATACAATTATACACCCTACGGTACTGTCAAGAATCTTTCCAACGCCAAATCTTTCCTGCTGGCAGTGCTTCTTCGCAGTTCCAGTTTCTCCTCTCTGCTGCTCAACGGGATCCTTGAGACTGCCCAGGAACACGGATACAACGTGTTGTTGTTTAACAGTCAAGCCGACCTGCAAACGGAACTGAAACATATCACCACGATCTGCCAGAAGCGGGCCGACGGCGTGATCTGGGAACCCGTCAGTCAGGACAGTACGGCACATGTCCAGCAGCTCACGCGGCAATCAATTCCCGTCTGTTACCTGAACGCCGGGAAAGATTTTCCTTCCTACACGGTTGATTTCCAGGAAATGGGACGCCGATTGACGCAGAAAATGATCGATCATAAGCATACACGAATGCTCTGTCTTCTGGAAAGAGAAGATCCACGTTCCGAACAGGTTGTAACCGGTTTTCGGAAGTGCCTGTATGATAACGGACTGCCCTTTCACGAGAATGCTCTCTTATACGATGATGCTCTCACAGAAAGTTCAAAGTTCCTGCAGAAGCTCACCGAACTTGACATTACCGGGATCGTCAGCTCCCGTTTTTCATCTTCTCTGTTTTTATATGAGCAGTTATGTAAACTGCATTACTGCGTGCCAGCCGATCTTTCCCTTGTAAGTTTGAAAGAGGACGGACAGAATACCCTTTCTTTCCCCCATATCTCTGGTATTACGATCCCCTGGCAGGAATTTGGAAGTTATATCTGCAGGCAATTGATCCGAAAGTGTGAAAAGACAGATCCTGAAGATTCCCACGAGCCCTTCGTCTCAGACTTTTGCTTTGACAGCGAAGACAGTATCCGCGTCCCGTCCTCGTTGTGTTCCAAGAAACTCGTTGTCGTGGGGAGCATCAATTCCGATATGACCTTTCATGTAGATTTTCTTCCACAGGCAGGAAAGACTACAAAGATCCTGAACGCCACCAGAACGGTAGGCGGCAAAGGTGCCAATCAGGCTGTCGGCGTCGCGAAGCTCAACTGCAAAGTCACATTGATCGGCGAGATCGGCAATGACATCGACTCTTCTTTTATCATGGATACACTGAATGATGCTGGTGTACCCGGTGACGGCATCCACAGAGATCTCTACACACCAGCCGGAAAAGCCTACATCTACATCGACAGCAGCGGCGAGAGCACGATCACCGTCCTGCCCGGTGCAAATTCCACTCTCTCTGCGGAAATGATCCGACAGAGGCAGCATCTGTTCAAGAACGCCGGTCTTTGCCTGCTCTCCTCCGAGCTTTCTGTAGAAGCACTGCTGGAGGCCGCCAAAACAGGCCGGATGTATGGCGCAAAAAACATCCTGAAACCCGCCGTTCTGGGAACGATCCCGGATCAGCTCTACGCGCTGACCGACATCCTGATCCCCAACCGCAAAGAGGCGGTCTCACTGTGCCCCACCGGCGCTTCCGTAGAAGAACAGGCGGCATATTTCTTAGACAAAGGCATCGAGATCGTGATCATCACACTCGACGAAGAAGGCTGCTATCTGAAGACCAGGGAAACCGCCAAATATTTTCCCGCCGCAGATTTCGTGGCCGTAGACACCACCGGCGGTGCCGATGCCTTCATCTCCGCATTCGCCGCCTATCTGACGGAAGGCTATTCTCTGGAACAGTCCATCCGCATCGCGACTTACGCTGCCGGCTTCTGTGTCTCCAGGCAAGGAACCGCTCCTGTTCTTGCTGATCGCAGCACACTGGAAGCTCATATCGGTAAATTCGAGCCGGCACTTTTGCAGCGCTCCTAACTAAACATCTTAAAACGTCACACTCGTTGCCTGCAGCAGCTGCGCATCTTCCTCCCGGTGGGTGGACATGAGGAGCGTCCTGCCCTGCAGGTTTTCCATAAGATACTGTGCACTGCGCACGCGGTTCTCTTCATCCAGGCCCGTAAACGGTTCATCCAGAATCAGCACATCCGCCCCCGAAAGCACTGCCCGCAATAGTGCCACCCGCCTGCGCATCCCGCCGCTCAGCTGTTTGACCGGTTTGGTTAAACAATCCTCCGGCAGGATTGCGGAAGCCTGTGCCCTGACATAGTCCGCCGGCTGCTTCTTCCGCCCCTTTCCCCCGCTTGTCTTCATACCCAACAAGATATTGCACACTGCATCGTACTCATCGCACAGCCGATCCTCCTGAAAGACCATACCGATCCGGCCGGGCATCCCCGTGATCTCGCCCCGATCTCCCTGTTCCAAACCGGTCAATATCTTAAGCAGAGTCGTCTTACCGGCGCCGGACGGAGCTGTCAGCAAGTATCGCCCTCCTGCCTCCATCGTCAGATTTAAGTCCTGCAGCACCGGCTGTCCGCTGTATGCTTTGTCAATGTGACACATCCGGATCTTATCCCCTGCCTCTCTATCCCGCTTAGGGCTTGTTCCGGCGTGAACCCCCTCGCACAATCCAAAGCCCGGATAGGGCCGCCACCTGGCAAACTGCCGGAAGATCCGGAGTACTGCTTTCTCAAAAAGAAAACTGACCAGTACAGTCGTTATCGTCCAGGCAAACAGTCCTGCCGTATCGAGATAGATCTTCGCCATGTAAAGCCGCTCTCCTAATGACGACTCCGCCAGGCCGATGATCTCCGCCGCCACACCGGACTTCCAACTCATACCCAAGGAAACCCGCAGGCAGCTTTCCAAATACGGCAACAGGGCCGGTCCATAGAGATAGAAAAGCTTTCTCCCCCGGCTCATGCCAAACACCCGTGCCATCTCCAACAGTTTCCTGTCCGCACTTTTCAGGCCGGCGACCGTATTCACATACACATTCGGAAATACGATCAGAAAGCTGATCATAAGAGACAGCCGGCCGGCCCCGAACCAGATCAGCAGAAGCACCACAAAAGAGGCCACCGGAACAGACTTGAGCACTGCCATCACCGGCGCCAATACCTCCTCCACCCAGGCTATACGAAAAGCCACAGCCCCCAGCAGCACTCCTGCAAAAAGGGCCAGGAAAAATCCCAGCCCGATTCCCGCCAGCGAATGAAACACAACAGGAAAGAAATCAGGGCGCAGCAGATTCTCCACAAAGGCGCGCAGAACCTGAACCGGCCCGGTCAACAGAATCGGATTGTCCGTCAGCACTGCTGCCACCTGCCAGATACCCAGCCAGAATAACAGAATGATCGTTTTACGTCCCCGCGTATGTGTTCCTTTCATCTATCGCTCCTGTTTTCGTTCTTCGTGAAACCGTGAATCAATGCCAGTTAGTTAAGCCAGCACTCAGCATCCGGCTAACTTAATGACATTGCATCGTAAATAGTATCCCCGTATATGGATGTCCCTACTATGATCCTTATTTCACATAGTAGAATCCGTCGCCCGGCAGACCGCCGCCCACCGCTGCAGGATCCTGCTCCCACAATACCTCCAGATAACCGGAAAGTGCCGTCTTCATCTCTTCTCCGTCTATATACGTGATATTGCACTCCGGCAGAGCTTTGGCCGCCACCGCCGCCTTGTCGATGATACCCGCTTCCGCCACCAGCTGCGCCGTTTCCTCCACATGTTCGTTGGCATAAGCCGCGCTGGCCGCATGCTCCTCCAGGAATGCATCCACTGCCTCCGGCTCCTCTGTCAAAAAGCCATTGCGCACCACAGTCACACCGGTCACAAGACTGCTGCCTCCTTCACCCTGCACTGCGGCCCACTGCTTTGTCAAGTCAAGCACTACCGCCAGCTTCTCATTCTGTGCGCAGGCTGCCGTCACAAAGGGCTGCGGCAGCACCCCCACTGCCTCCGGTATTTCTGTCAGCATCGCCGCCACTTCCGTGGCCTCCGATTTGTATTCCAATGTCAGATCTGCCGCCGTAAGGCCGTTTTCCTTTAACAGATACTGCATCACATAGTCCGGCGTGGTTCCCTTGCCCGTCATATAGACGGTCTTTCCCTTCAGGTCTTTCATCCCCTCGATCGTCTCATCACCTGATACCGCATACAGCACCCCCAATGTATTGATATCGATCACCGACACGTCGCCTTCCGCCTTGTTATACAGCACACTGGCCATATTGGCCGGTATCAGGGCAATATCCAGCTCCCCGGAAAGCATGGCCGGCAGCAGTTCATCCGCCGCAGCCGTCATTGTAAATTCGTAACTGTTTACCGTTTCACCCCACTCGGCCTGCTCCATCAGGTAGACCAGTCCCATAGAGGTGGGGCCCTTCAGAGAACCGATCCTGATCGCCCCACCCGGCGCTGCCTGCGTTTCCTGCCCGGCGCCGACATTCTCCTCTTTGTCACTCTCGGCTGCGGATGGCTCACTCTGTCCCGTATCAGCCTCCGTCTCTGCGTTCCCCGCTGTATCGTCTGCTGCAGACAAATTATTTTCTTCATTGACTGTTTCGGTCTCCTCCACGGGATCCCCATTCTTGCCTGTTCCGCACCCGGCCAACATGAGCGCACACAATACTGCGCCCACCCATACTACTACTGTCTTCTTTTTCATTATTTCCTCCATTCCGAAGCTCTTTGCGCGAAGTATTCCGAAGGAATACTTTCGGACGCAAGCAGAATTTCAGATTCTGCATCCTGCCCTCTTATTACCTTCTTCAAATGGGCAACGATCACCTCCGCCGCCTTCGCGTGTGCCTTCTCCCCCGGATGCTGTCTTGATCCATAAGTCTCCTCTGTTGTATCCGGCAGCAACAGAAAAGCCGTATTCCCGTCTCCCGTCGCCTCTTCGTATCTGTCCATGGCTTCCCTGATATCCGGCGCCAGCTCGTCCCCCAGCATACCGTACACCCAGAGGATATGGGAGGCAGGATTATTCCGACGGATCATACTAAGGAAATCGATCACCGCCTGTCGGAAACGCTCCACCGACTCCGAAGGACAGTGCCCGTCAGTGCCCCTTCGCATTGCAAAAGCTTCTCCCGTCACCGGATCTGTCCACGCCGGCTGGTCAAAAGCACCTGCATCATTCGTTCCCAGATTCACGATGACCGCATCCGGTATCCAGCTATTAAAGTCGTAAGGCTTCGCCGCACCCAGCGCTTCGTTCCTCTCACCCTTTGCCAGACCGCAGATCTTCTCGTAGCAGGACGGTATGTTGTGCCTAAGATCATTATCCCAGCCGCACAGTACGCCCCAGCCGCCCTGAGAGAGCAGGCGGCATTCCGCATCCAGCGCATCGGCCACCATGCGCGTATAATTCCTGCTGTTTCCCATATACATGGCAAGCCAGTCCATATCCTCCCTGGCGCCGTATAAGCCTTCCCCGGAAGTGATACTGTCGCCAATAAATTCCAGCTTGCAGCTACGCTCCCTCACCGGCAGGAATTCACCGTCGCTGCGAAATCCTCTGACCAGCAGACGGCAGCCATCGTCCTCCGACATGGCCTGCAGCTCCCGGAAAAATCTGACATTCTTGACCGCTTCCGGACTCATGCCGCGGAAAAGGCAAAGAGAATATGTACCGGGCATCAGCATCTGGCGGCTCATAAATGCCCCGTTTAGCGCTGTCCAGACCCACATTTCATGCACATCGAAATCCACCTCGATCTCGATCCACAATTCTGTTCCCGTCACATTCACCTCAATACCGCTCCCCTGAAAAAACAAGGGCAGCGGATCCTGCGACTCATCAATCCGGCCATGGATCTTATAGGCCGCAAGCTCCTTTAGCCTGTAAGATTTCAATTTATCATTCTGATTCATGCTCCCTGTACCTCCCTGTACATTATATGTATTTGGCATAAATGCAATGGCGCCACTACATCCGCATCCATTATACCAGATATTTTCCCAAAAGCAAAAGGGGAGCCATCGCCCCCACAGACTCTTTGTCTGCAGAAACGACGGCCCCTTCCTTTTATCTCCTGGTTAAGCTTATTTCATCTGCTCTTCCTGGCTCTTGATCATTCTACGAACCATCTCACCG
>CAMWLJ010000003.1 GCA_947175055.1 uncultured Lachnospiraceae bacterium
TCGGCACAAATTCTTGGTTGAATAAATTGCTCATCAGAGAATTTATTCAACCTTCGGCATCTTAATTCTACATAACAAAAATGCAGGGCACGGATCACTCCGCAGTCCTGCACTTTCTTCTCTTTTCTTTATACAATTCTTCTGACCGTAATAATATTCCGATATGTCGCCGATGTGATCTTGATCCCGGAACGTTCCGTACTGGCGTGGACGATCTGACCGTTGCCGATATAGATTCCCACATGTCCTCCGTAATAAATGATATCACCGGGCTGGGCCTCCGAGTATGACACTCCTCTTCCGGCTCCTGACTGTGCATAAGAACTTCTCGGCAGAGAATAACCGAAATTCTTATAGACTGCCAACACAAACCCGGAGCAATCCGCCCCGTTAGTCAGGCTGGTCCCGCCGGCTACATAAGGATATCCGACATATTTACACGCAAATCTTGCTATCTCCTGCCCTTTACTGCTGCCGGAAGATGCCGGCTTTCCGGAAGTCTCATCAGGTTTCTTGGAATCGTCGGATTTCTCCGGCTCATCCTCGGTTTCCGAAGTATCTTCGTCATCCGTGGTCCCCGGATCCTCCTGCTGCTCGCCATTCGCCTCCTGTTCGGCTTTTCTGCGCTCTTCCTCCTGTTTGCGTCTGCGTTCTTCTTCCTCCTTGCGCTTACGCTCTTCTTCCTCTCTGCGCTTGCGCTCTTCCTCTTCCAGCTTCCTGATCTGCGCAGTCTCCTGCTTGATCTTCGCCGTGTAGGCAGCGGCTTCTCTTTTCGCCTTAGCCAGCACGGCGTTGTAGTTCTCATATTCCTGTCTTTTCTGCGCCAATACTTCGTTCACATAATCCTGCTGTTCCTCCAGCTCTGTCTTGGAAGTCACAAGCTCTGATTTCTCTTCCTCCAGCCTGTCCTGCAGCTGTGCCACCTGCTGTACCGTGGCCTCGTACTGTTCTAACAGTGTCCGGTCATACTCATACAGCTGCTCTATATAATGGGCCTTGTTCATCATATCGCTCATGCTCTGGGCACCAAGGAACAGCTGCAGATAAGACTGGTCTCCTTTTTCATACATAAATTTGATGCGGACTTTCATGGATTCGTACTGCTCGTCCTTCTCCGCCACCGCCTCATCATAAGCCACCTGCGTGTTGGCGATGTCTTCTTCCTTCTCCGTGATCGCCTCCTGGATCAGATTGATATCCGTCAAAAGCGCCACCATCTCGGCATCCAGGTCACTGATCTCTTCCTCCACGCCCTCCTGTGCATCCTGATAACCGGCAATCTGCTGGTTCACATTGTTAAGCTGGGACTGATTTCTCTTAATGTCTTCCTGCAGGCCGGAGATCGTCGTCGCCAACACCGGTTCCGCTGTCAGCATAAACAGCAGGAAAACCATCATCACACAGAAAATCCGTGTTCCTTTTCTTCTCATCTTCCAGTACCCCTTCAATTCACGCGGCTCCGTGTCTTCTCGCTCCGCCGATCGCCTTCACGTCTCAGGAGCCGTATACTCCCACTGCGTTCTTCCGGACTTGGCTTAAAGTTCGCAGTTATTCACGGTTCTCGGGAACGGCACTACGTCTCTGATATTGCCCATACCCGTCAGATACATCACGCATCTCTCGAAACCAAGCCCAAATCCTGCATGTCTTGCGGAACCGTATTTTCTAAGATCAAGATAGAACTGATAATCTTCCTTATTCAGTCCAAGCTCTTCCATCCGCTTCTCCAGCAGCTCCAGATCATCCTCTCTCTGGCTGCCGCCGATGATCTCCCCGATACCCGGCACGAGGCAATCCATTGCCGCCACCGTCTTACCGTCCTCATTCAGCTTCATATAGAACGCCTTGATCTCCTTCGGATAATCTGTCACAAACACCGGGCGCTTAAACTCCTGCTCTGTCAGATATCTCTCATGTTCCGTCTGCAGGTCACAGCCCCAGCTTACCTTATACTCAAAGGCGTCATTGTGCTTCTCCAAGATCGCGATCGCATCCGTATAAGTCACATGAGCGAAATCGGAATTCAACACATGGTTCAGACGCTCGATCAGCCCCTTATCCACAAACTGGTTGAAGAAGTTCATCTCCTCCGGCGCATTCTCCAGCACGTAGCGGATGATATGCTTCAGCATCGCCTCTGCCAGCATCATGTCGTCCGTCAGATCTGCAAAAGCGATTTCCGGCTCGATCATCCAGAACTCTGCCGCATGTCTCGTCGTGTTGGAATTCTCCGCCCGGAAAGTCGGCCCGAAGGTATATACATTCTTAAATGCAAACGCATAAGTTTCCACATTCAGCTGACCGCTGACGGTCAGGTTCGTCTCTTTGCCGAAAAAGTCCTGGCTGTAGTCCACTTTGCCGTCCTCTGTCAGAGGCAGATCGTTCAGATTGAGTGTAGTCACCTGAAACATCTCCCCTGCACCTTCACAATCGCTGCCCGTGATGATCGGCGTATGCACATACACAAATCCTCTCTCCTGGAAAAAGGTGTGGATCGCGTAAGCGATCAGAGACCGTACCCGGAACACGGCCTGGAAAGTATTTGTCCGCGGACGCAGATGAGAGATCGTGCGCAGATATTCAAAGCTGTGCCGCTTCTTCTGTAGCGGATAATCCGCCGTTGATACGCCTTCCACCATAATTTCTTCCGCCTGCATCTCAAACGCCTGCTTAGCTTGTGGTGTCGCCACGATCTTACCCCTGGCCACGATCGCAGATCCCACGTTCAGTTTGGAGATCGCCTCAAAGTTGGCAAGGTTATCATTGTACACCACCTGCAGCGGCTCAAAAAATGTCCCGTCATTCAATACGATAAACCCGAATGTCTTGGAATCTCTGATACTTCTCACCCAGCCGCCGACGGTCACTTCCTTCTCAATATAGTCGCCACTGTTACGGTGCAGATCCTTTAAATCTGTCAAATTCATGCTGCTCATGTCTTCTCTCCTTCTTCTCTATACCTTAATCTACAGTCTATTTGTTTTTACTCCATTCCGAAACGTCACAAACTCTAACTGAACTTGTTCAGTTTGTTGAACGAAATTGCGCATCAGAGAATTTACTCTTCCTTCGCAGATACCGCCTCAATCTTTCCGTTTTCCTTCAGGAAGTCCATCACCTTGTCCCTCATCAGCTGTTCCTTCAGAAGCTCGATATCCGAATTCTCCCTATAGTCTTTCTCTGACTCATAGTGATAGTTCTCTACCCTGGTATCAATCTCCGCCTGCACTTCCTCCTCCGTAGGATTTAATCCCTCGGCATCCGCGATCGCCTGATACATGATATACTGCTGGGTCAATTCCAGGGAATCTTCCTGGAATTTGGCCTTGTAAGTCTCTTCGTCCATCCCATAGTAATTCTTCATATAATCATTCAACTTCATTCCCTGCACGGAAGCCTGCGCATTCATAGCGTCTTCAATATTCCTGGCGAAACGCTCTCTCATCTTCTCCGGCGGTTCTTTAAACGTACAGTTTGCCATCACGGCTGTCGTCAACGCAGATTCGATCTTGTTCTCATAAGTCTGCACTGCCGCCTGATAAAAATAATCATATACGTAGTCCCGCAGTTCTTTCTCTGTCCCGCAGCCCTCTATACCCAAGGACTCCACAAACTCATCGGTAAGCTCTGGCAAGGTCTGCTTACTGATGCCATTCACCTTCACCTCGAATACTACCGGCACCCCGGACAGATCGGGATTATTGAGATACGGATCGGGAAAGCTTAAGTTCAGGGTCACTGTCTCCCCAATATCTGCACCGATCAAGCCGTCCTCAAACCCGTCGATGAACTGATGGGAACCGATCGTCAGACTTGCCCCTGCAGCCGAGCCGCCATCAAAGGTCTCCCCGTCAATATATCCCGTGTAATCCATATTGACGGTATCCCCCTCAGCTACCGCTCTTCCAGTCACTTCCTCTGTCGTCGCATGCGCGGATCGGATATACATCTCGATATACAGATCCACCACATCGTCCCCAACAACAGGTTCCTCTGCCGATGCTTCGATACCGGTATACTCCCCCAGAGTGACATAGTCAGCCGCCTTGATATCTTTCAGGTATTCTTTATCTCCACATGCCGTCAGCAAGGTTGCTGATGCCAATAAAGCAGCCAGAACCTTTGCCCTTTTTCTTATCATAATAATGTAAGCCTCCTTCCTGTGGCCGGATCATCCGTTAGCAGTCTTCATTTCCATCAGATCTGCCTTTACTATTCACGGCCCAGAAGCCGCCATAGTAACGATTCGCCTTTCCACTGCCACACTCTGCCGCGCAGTATACTTACCAGATAATGTACTGTCTTCGGCAAACCCATATTTTAATGCCGGGATCACACGTTGCAGTCCACGCAAAGCTCATATCCAACAATATCCGTGATATCTTTTGCCCCAAGCACCATTTAAATAATATATCATAATTTTTTTGCTCTTAAAAGGGGGCAAAAAAATTTCGTTAAGATTCCCCTGTTGCCTAATATGACAAACAATGTTAAAATATTTTCTATATGCAGAAAGTATTCGGGAGGTAGTTTTATGAACACATTAACCATAGTTTTGTTAGTTATTCTGGCAGTCCTGTTGATCGCTGTTGTCGTGCTGTATTTTCTGGGCAAGAAAGCGCAGAAGAAGCAGGAAGAACAACAGGCACAGATCGACGCCATGAAGCAGACGGTCTCCATGCTGATCATCGACAAGAAACGCATGAAGATGAAAGACGCGGGACTTCCACAGGCTGTGATACAGCAGACGCCGAAGTGGCTCCGCGGCTCCAAACTTCCTATCGTCAAGGCAAAGGTAGGCCCGCAGATCATGTCCCTGATCAGTGAAGATAAGATCTTCGATTCCATACCGGTAAAGAAAGAAGTGAAGGCCGTAGTCAGCGGTATCTATATCACCGACGTCCGGGGGTTACACGGCAAGCCTGTCGTAGTCGAGCCGAAGAAAAAGAGTAAATTCAAGCAGCTGGTCGAACGCGCACAGGAGAAAGCCGGAGCCAAACCTGTCAAATAAGGACGAGCCTATCCGTTTGTATATCTATCTGTATACTTATCTTATATATGGCCCTCCTGAGAGGGCCATATGTTTTGTTTTGATCCACGTTCTTAACTTAAAGAAAAACTGCTGCTTGGTTTGGAGGCAATATTGATCGTAATGTGGCAATCTGAGAGAAATTCATAGTTTACATCAAGTGCATAATCCACATCAACAACAATATTCTCCTGCCCCTCTTCAATCTGTATCTTCTTAGTGTCGATCCCGATCAGAATCTGACCAAAAGGTGTATTGTAACTCGTCAGGTTCTTTTTATTCTCCTGAAACACCATATGGACATTCACAAGCCCGCTGCGGCTTATCTCCAGCATGTGCTCACTGAATTTCAGCCTGTTTTTGGTAGCCTGGCTAAACCCTTCCATCATCTCCTCATAGAGTACATAGTGTCTGTCATTCTTTTTATAATAATCACCGACCACAACCGTCTCAATCTGATCCGAGTCTTCCTCCCGCTGATCAAACTGCAGTCCTTTTAGTGTCAACAGCACTTCTTGTGTCATATATCATTTCCCGCTTTCTTTAAACTTCTATCCTTCCTGTTCCAGGCTTCTGTACCCTCTGATCTTCACGAAATAACTGGTGACCAGGATCGCATCTGCGCCAAACCATGCCAATATCTCTGCATAGAATATCCCATTCTGTCCCATCAGTACCGGCAGCAAGAGCGCACTCAGCGTTCTCATAACAAACTCTGCAACTCCCGACAGCATGGGAAGTACCGTGTTTCCCATCCCCTGGATCGCGGAACGCAGTACATGCAGAAGATACAGGACCGGAAGGCAAATGCTCATGATAGACAGATAGTAATAGGCCACCTTCATGGTCATCTCATACTCTTTTGGTGTACCGGAAATAAAAAGGCTCAGTATGTGCCTGCCTCCAAGGAGCATCACTGCCGCGATCATAACTGCCGTAACGGTTCCGACCATGACCGCCGACCGCACGCCCTCTTTGATCCGCCTGATCTTACCCGCTCCCAGATTCTGCCCGACATATGTGACCATGGCATAACCATAAGATGTAGCCGCAATCTCCAGCAGGCCATACAGCTTATTCGTCGCCGTAAATCCGGCGATGAATATGACCCCAAAGCCATTCACGACAGACTGCACGATCATACCGCCCACCGCAATGATCCCATTCTGAAATGCCATCGGAGACCCCAGAAAAAGCAGTTTCCTTGTCATCCCCTGATGCAGTCCAAAATCGGAACGCACAAAAGAAAGCATCTCTATCTTCCGAATATGGTAAATGCAGAAAAGCGCCGATACGAGCTGTGCGATCAGCGTCGCGGCAGCCGCCCCTGCGATCCCCATATGGAAGCCAAAGACAAACAGAATGTCCAGAGAAATATTAGTTAGAGAAGCCACGATCATGGCATTCAGCGGTGTCCGACCGTCACCCAGCGCACGCAGGATACAGGCCAGAAGATTATACAACATGACAATGGGAATCCCCGCAAACATGATCCTCAGATACAAAGATGCATTACCTATGATATCTGCGGGTGTCTGCAGGATATGCAGGACCGGCATCACGATCGCCTGTCCGACAAATGTCAGGATGATCATGAAGATCGCTGCCAGGCACACCGAATTGCCAATGACTTTCCGCAGCATATCCTCATGTTTCGCTCCGAACTCCTGCGCCATCAGAATACCAAAACCCTGTGTGAATCCCTGGATGATGCCAAGCATCATCCAGTTGAGCCAGTCCGATGCGCCGAGCGCCGCCAGCGCCTGTACACCAAGCCCCTTGCCGACCACCATCGTATCTACAACCGTATACAGCTGCTGGAAAATATTACCTGCCATCAGGGAAAACGCAAATGACAGAATCAGCGGCGTCGGCTTTCCTTCCGTCATTTTCTTGATATGAGTACTCATTCTTCTCTTCCATTCCGAAGCGCTTATCTGTCGTCTTGAAAACCGCCATAATCCTACCCGGAAGTCTCAGCTTTATCGGCCGAATAACCTGCGGCAGAGTACAAGGCGTCGTGAGCAGTAACCCTACTCAAACAAAAGATCCGGAATCTGCGCGGAAAATGCACCGCTCCCCCGTTACTATCATCCGTCACTCAATACGCTTCTATATTAATTACCTTCGCAGATAATATCCCGTAAGTCAAGATGGAGTTTGCGAACTTCTGAAATTTATCTGCCGCATCACTGACAAAGAAGCGATACAATTCCGTCCCCAGCCCCGGGCGGTGACTGCTCTCCAACCCTGTTTCCTGCAAAAGCCGCTTCAGCTCATGAGCCGTCTCATAAGCAGGATTTACCAACGTCACATCCGGTCCCATGATCCTTCCCACCGTGGAGCGGATCATCGGATAATGGGTACAGCCAAGGATCAATGTGTCAATTCCCACGTCGATCAATTCCGTCAGATATCTTTTGGCGATCTCATCCGTCACGGGATCCTCCCACAGTCCCTCCTCCACGAGAGGAACAAAAAGCGGGCAGGCCTTGCCCAAGACCGTTGCCTCCCCATTATTTTCCTGTATGTACCTTTTATAAATACCGCTGCCTATCGTCGCTTCCGTAGCAATGACGCCTATCTTCCCGTTTCTGGTAGCCTGGATTGCCGTCCTGGCTCCGGACTTGATCACGCCTATGATCGGAATATCCACTTCCTGTTCCAGCACCTCCAGTGCATACGCGCTCGCCGAATTGCAGGCGACTACGATGGCTTTCACTTTCTGTGTCTGCAGAAAGCGCACTATCTGTCTTGAAAATTTGATGATCGTCTCTCTGGATTTGTTGCCATAAGGAACCCGCGCCGTATCACCGAAATATACGATCCGCTCGTTGGGCAGCTGCCGCATGATCTCCCGTGCCACGGTCAGGCCGCCCACTCCCGAATCAAAAACCCCTATGGGCCTGTCACACAAAACTTCCTGTTCATTCTCACACATAGTAATCCCCTATTCTTGCTCAACCTGCGAATGTCGAAACCATTGCTGCTCTTCCAGCCATTCCAACAGTCTGCTCTTAATAACGATCTCATCCCCGGACGCATCCAAAATATCCCTATAGCTGGCTTCCTCTATCACTTTCTCTTCACCGTCTGCCACAATGATCTGCTGAAAAGTGCCCTCCGTAAAGCAAAGTTCAGGATAAAGAACACCCCACCAGATCAGGGCGAATATTCCGGTGACCATTGCCCGCAGACGCAGATCACAATATCTGTTCCATACTATCCGTCTCACACGTTTCTTCCACATAAGATCACACTCCTGTCCGCCGCCTTTCCGACTGCTATAAGGAGTGTAACCATTTTGAACGTAACTATTCATCCTGTACTTTCTTATATCCTGCTCTTTATTCTCTTCTTTCCTGCGTTCTCCTGTTCCAGCCTGATCTGCTTGATGATAGACTTCTCCTGATTATCAATATGCAGCCTGGCGGCCTCGGCAGCCCTCCCTTTATCCCGCGCTGCTATGCTTTCATATATCATTCTATGCTCATTCACCAGATTATCATGCCGGCTTTCGTCTTTGATATATTCAAATCGATACCGATACATCTGCTCCGAAAGATTGTTGATCAGCTGGATCAATCTTTCATTGCCGGTCGCCTGCACGATAATATCATGCAGCGCTACGTCCGCTGCAGCGATCGTGGCTGCATCCTCCGTCGAAGTGGCATGCTCAAACTTATCACACGCCTGCTTCAGATTCTCCATTCCCTCGTCACTGATCCTGTCGCATGCCAGCTCCGCACAGAGTGCATCCAGTGCACGCCGCACCTCCAATACATCCTTCAGGCTCTTCTCCGTGATCTGTGCCACTTCCGCCCCACGGCGCGGGATCATGATCACCAATCCCTCCAGCTCCAGTTTACGGATTGCCTCCCTGATCGGTGTCCTGCTGACACCCAGCTTATTAGCCAGATGAATCTCCATCAACCGCTCACCCGGCTTCAATTCACCAGTCAGTATGGCTCTGCGCAGCGTATTGAACACAACATCCCTTAAAGGAAGAAATTCATTCATTACCATCTCAAAATTAGTCCCCATGCAATCAGATCCCCCTTCCCGCGGTCATCTCCTTACCTACTTCTTCATCCACCTTCTTCGACTTCATGCCATTTCCTGCGCAGAATATCCATAACCTTCCTTATAAAATGTTGTCACAAAGATCTGCTTTGCCAGCTGCCTCTGTTCCACTGTCTGCGCCGCCCGCCTTGCCGTCTCCTTTTCCTTAAAAATGCCAAACACCGTCGGCCCGCTGCCGCTCATCAGCGCGTTCTGAGCGCCCTGCGACCTAAGCAGTTCCTTGATCTGTTCGATCACCGGGTACTCCCTGACCGTTACCGTCTCCAATACATTGCCAAGCCTTTCAGTGATCCCATCCATCTCCCCCTGCTGTAAAGCGGCGATCATACCGTCTATATCCGGGTGCCAGGCCAGCCTGTCAGCGTGTAAATTCCCATACACAAATGCCGTGGATACATTGATATCCGGCTTGGCGATCACAAGATGCGCCTCCGGCGGCGCAGGCAGCGGCGTCAGGATCTCCCCGATCCCTTCCGACAGCATGGTGCCTCCCACGATACAGTAAGGAATATCCGCTCCCAGCCTGACCCCCAGCGTCTGCAGTTCCGGTATGGAATATCCCAGCCCAAAGAGCTCATTTATCCCCCGCAGGGCTGCTGCTGCATCAGCGCTCCCGCCCGCCATCCCGGCGGCAATGGGGATCCGTTTCGTCAGCGTGATGCGCACACCCTCTTCGATCTTCTTTTCCTGAAAAAGCAGGCTGACAGCTTTACAGATCAGGTTGTCACCGTCAAGCGGCAGCTCACTGTTGTCCGTCCGCAGCTCGATGCCTGGCTGTTCTCTCTTCTCCAGCACAAGTTCGTCATAGATATCTACCGTCTGCATGATCATCTTCACTTCATGATAACCATCCGCCCTGCGCCGCAGGACATCCAGACCGATATTGATCTTCGCATATGCTCTTTGTATGACTTTATCCATAATAATCCCCCATTCCTGCGCATCCTGTGAACCAACGTCATTAAGTTAGCCGAACACGTCTGTCATTTTATAGTTCTCCATACGCGCAGAAGCCCTTATATTCAACCGATCTACTTATTATTTTACCCGCAAGATTGCATTTTGTATACAAGAATTGTACTTAATTATATACAAAACGGGTGTGTTTCGTCAAGTTTTATCCCGTTCCATCATTGGCCTTTAAGCCGCATGAACACTGGAATCTATAGTACAATTTTCAGAAATAAATCTGATAAAACAAATTCGCAAGGGCAACAACGAGTATACCAATCTGCTGCCTTCCTCTCTTTACCGGTATTTCTCCAGACCGAGCCTTTCATACTGTTCCTGTGGGGCGTCATGGATCTCCATCTGTTTAACCAGTTCTCTGCAAAACCGCTCTTCCAAAGCAGGATCCATGACCGGTTCCATCTGCCCAGGATCCTGCAAGGTATCGTATAAACGATCAACGTCAAGATCCAGATACGGTGCCTCTCCAGGGTCCACGTCCATCCGCATCCGATAAACAGGCATCGGACATTGCCTCAGATAATGACCGCAGGTAATAGCTTCCGGTGTATCATTGCCCAGATAGCGCTCATAAGTGGTCAGTGTTGCCATTCCCCCAGATGGATCACATTGACACAATCCGCCAGGTCCCCGGCTTCGATAAAGCAGCAAACATATCGGTCTTCAAAAAATATATAGTTGAGGGCATAAGTCTTTCCCGCGATTTCGGTAAGCCACCACTGTTTTCTGGCACGCAGTCCACTGTTCACATAATCCGTCATGATATAGCAGGCCATGTCTTCCTTCAAGAAGGCAAACTCTTTGGTCTCCAATTCTCCCCGTTCCGAAGAAACAAAATAAGCAAGCTCCGGATAATAAATAAAAAACTGAAAGTTCCCCTGCAGTTTCGTGCGGTAAAATTCCAGTTTTTCATTTACTTTCTGTACTGCCTGGATAACTGCAATTTATCCGTTGTATAGCAGATCGTCGAAACATCCTTGTCCTGAAACACGAGTTCCCCAAGATAATCATTGATGTCCATGAAGGAATCATCCAGTCCGTCGGCATAATATTGTGTCGCTGACTGAATGGATTCCTCCGCCTATTTCCTCTTTTTCTTTCTCTAATCCCATACGCACGTATTGTTCTTCTGGCAGACTGTCTTGAAATCCATGCCACACTTACAGACTATGATACCGAGGCAGAGGATAATCCATCTCATAGTCACGGCACAACTCTATAAATTTCCTGGCGGAAGTCGTCAGATATTTGTCCTTATGGTAAACAATATAAAAGCTGCGGTTAAACTCAAGGCCATCGGCCATGACGGTAATGACCGATCCGCGCTCTAAGGGCGCTATGATCATCCGATGCGGAAGTACCGCGATTCCCAGACCGTTGATCACCGCATTGGTCAATGCGGTGGTACTCATAGCCTCCCAGGCAGGTGTTACGGAATATCCGGCATTTGCCATCACCCTGTCAAAAACCTCCCTGGTACCGCTCCCGGGTTCCCGCAGGAGAAACTTCTGCTGCAGCAGTTCTTCTACAGATACTCGCTGCCCCTGCTTCCACCGGCCGCCCGAAGGACATACGATACTCAGACGGTCCTCCATATAAGCTTCCGATACCAGGACCGGCGAATGGGCGATTCCTTCTATCAATGCAAGATCCAGCTCACCGGCAAGCAGTTTCCTCTCAAGCCGGTCAGACTGCTCCACAATAACACGAACCTCCGACCCCGGATAGCGTTGCGTAAAAGCTTTCACATAACCAGGCATAAACTGAGAGCCAATCGTAATACTGGCACCCACCCGTATGAGTCCCTGATAATCCCAATTCCTTAATCCCATTTCCATATCACGGAACAATGCACAGATATGTATGGCATACTGCAGAAAGTGCTGCCCAGCCTCCGTGATCTGCAGCCGTCTGCCCAGTCTGTCAAAAAGATTGACCCCATAATACTGTTCCACTTCCTTGATGGCAAGACTTACCGCCGGCTGTGTCATGTGCAAGACTTCAGCTGCTCTTGTCGTGTTAAAACCGTTTTCACAGATAGTACAGAATATATTCATGTGCCGTAATGTCATGAGGTCTCCTCTTCATATATTGTTTTACTTATTAAATATATAAAATTATATTATTTCCATTATTATTGTGCAAGTGGTATATTAATCCAAAGACAAGCAAGCTTGTCTGGGAGAATGCCCTGTTTTTGGGCATTCTCTGGCGTGAGACATAGAACTTCTTAGCGAAGCGTCCTATGGCGCGAGCTTTAGAAGTTCTTCTCACGCTAACATAGGAGATTCGGATATGGAAAAATATTGGAAGTTATTTGTTTCGACCTTCAGACTCAGCGCCTGTACCTTCGGCGGTGGTTTCGTGATCATACCTTTGATGCGAAAAAAATTTGTGGAAGAACTGGGCTGGATCAAAGAAGAGGAAATGATGGATCTGACTGCGATCGCGCAGTCATCCCCCGGCGCCATTGCGGTCAATGCCTCGATCCTGGTAGGCTATCATGTAGCCGGTGTCCCCGGCGCCCTGCTCACTATTCTGGGCACGGTGCTTCCCCCGCTGGCGATCATCTCTGTCATCTCACTATTTTATCAGGCGTTTCGGAATAATCAGATCGTTACGATGGCGATGGCCGGAATGCTGTGCGGTGTAGCCGCTGTCATTTTCGATGTGGTGGTCAATATGGTAAGAAGCATCGCTTCGCATAAGAGGATATTGCCACTTTTGGTGATGGCCGGGGCATTTACGGCAGTGCGCTTCTTCTCCGTCAATATCATCTTGATCATTTTTGTATGCGGTGTGATCGGTGCGATCGACACGTATCGCCGGGAAAAGGCACAAAAGGAGGGTGGTCGGCTATGATCTTTCTGGAATTGTTCTGGAGTTTTGTACAGATTGGTTTATTCAGTATTGGCGGCGGCTATGCCGCTATGCCCCTGATCCAGGATCAGGTAGTTGATCTTCATCCCTGGCTGACTATGGCGCAGTTTGCAGACATCATGGCCATTGCGGAGATGACCCCGGGCCCCATCGCCATCAATGCCGCCACTTTTGTAGGAATACAGGTGGCCGGATTGCCGGGCGCTGTACTTGCCACCCTTGGCTGCATTCTGCCTTCCTGTCTGATCGTAATGACACTGGCTTATCTATATTATCGCTTCAGAGGATTGAGAACGGTGCAGGGTATTCTTGCCGGTCTACGCCCGGCAGTCATTGCCATGATCGCTTCTGCCGGAATCTCTCTGCTGATCATGGCAGTGTATGGCCAGCGCTCGCTGCCGGCGAATCTCGCCACAATTGATAAGACCGCTCTCGCTATCTTTGCAGTCGGCTTTATCATCTTGCGGAAATGGAAACCCAATCCCCTCTTGATCATGGCTAGCTCCGGCCTTGCAGGCGTCATACTGTATGCTGTCATATAAACGCGCGGATTTCCTTTCTGCCTGATCCTATGATATAATCTTTTATTAGATGTACATGGATTCATAGGACATACATTGTAGCACATAAATCATATCTGTGTGCAGCTTGCAGAAGATCAGTGACAAGAACTTTACATAGAAGATTCCGGGCAACGATTCCGGGAACGAGGGGCATGATGAGATACTTATTAAAATCCGGTGTTCTTTGCGAAGAAAAGGGCGATAAAATACTATCCAGAATAGAACATACGATTTTGCGTATATCCAAAACCGTTGTACTGTCTGACGATACACCCATTCTGAAGATCACGATCCGTGATCCGGATACATCAGAAGACAATCACAGCAATAAGCGATTCAGAGAATATGTCATGCTCGATCGCAACGACACACTCATCGCCGTAGGATATCCTGCTTATGCAGAAGGTGAGGATCCTGACAGGAACGGGCGGCCAATCTGCCGGATGCCCCATGTGGATCATGCCATCGTTCAGATCGCAGAAGCCACCTTCTTGCTGACTATGCACGACAACCGGCATTATTCTCTGGAAGACCGCGATAGCCAGAAGATTCTGCAGATCACACACATGGGCCTTTCCGGCGGATGGCTGCTGGAAGACGAATATGATTTCCGGCCGGAACTGCTCAACGGTCTGTTTGTTTTCTGCAGATTTATCGAGCAGGAGAATGAATTTATGATTGTATGAAAATCAAAATACCTTCACCGTCTTTTCCTATTTATACTCTGCTTAAATATTTCGCCCCACGCTATCACATAAGCAATTTGCGGCTCCACACAAGTTCATCTAAATTAGTATTGTGTATCTAAACCCACATGCGCCATCACTGTATTACAGATACTCTTCCCTAGTCTGATTTCGTTTGCAAGCATGATGTCTATACATTCTTTGACTTTCACTGCCTGAATCAATCCTTTATCATATGCCAGCATCAGGATACCTGCTGTTCCGATATGTCTGACATTGAGGCGTTTAGCAACCCTTCTCCCCTTCTGTTCATCCATCAGCAAAACATCCGCATCCTGTTCATCATACATAATAAGCGCCTCGCTTTCCCCTTCATCCAATCCGGCCACTGCACGAAGAACATTTACTGATTTGACATTTTCTACTGTTACAGCCAGCAGATAATCAGCATTCTTAATAATATCTGCTTCATTTATATATGCAGGATTTTCAGTCAGTTCCCTATAAACAGCCTGAGGCACTAATACCGTTTTGTACAATTTTTGCAATAATTCTAATTGCCCCACTTTTAGCAGGGATATAAGCGGTGTTGTGTCCGAAACAACTATCATTCCATCACTTCCTTCAGGTATTTAACCGTTTTAAGTTCCTCTTCTATTTCATCCTCGGACATATCAATATAAGATAACCCCATTTTTCCATATAAGGTAATTAGGTCGATTTTAAATATCCCAAGAATTTCAGCCGCTTTTCCATGTGATATCATTCCCTGCTGTATATAGGGATACAGTATCATAGCATTTATCTTAAGCTGCTCATCCTTATTTGATGGCATTGCAAATTCTACCATTTCATCAGGCATTTCCATACTTACTACTGCCATACCTTCCACTCCCTTTCATTTGCTTATATAGGTTACTCAAAATTTGATTTATTCATATTTATTATATACCCAACGGCCTCCTTTCTCAATCTGCATCCGCTTTTTTATTTCCTTCCATTTTAAGAATATTTCTATACTGCTCCAAGCGATACTGCAATAATCCTCGGCTGTTTCCAGGATCCGCATGATCACGTTCTCAAGCATCTGTTCGCTCATGATCCCGTAAGAAGCCTGTTTCCTGTTCGCCATCTCATCTGCATAGAAACAGTAACTGCAACGCATATTACACAGGCCGGAGGCCGGTTTGATCATCACTTGAATCGCAGGCATTGTCTTCTCCTTCAATATTTGTCATCACAATATTCACCACATAAGCATACACTATTCTCATTCCCGCCAGCAACTTAGATGCTGTAAAAAAGTAAATATTTCTCTATAACCTCCTAATTTTTCCATAGGGATGGTACGATATATTAGGTAGAAGCGGCGGTTTGCCGTCGTGCAGAGAGCAAACCCATAACATTAAATATCAAAATATTATTCCAAGGAGGGATACCAATGAGCGTAAATGGAGTTACAAGCGGTGCAACAAATGCTTATGATGTCTATGCGGGCAGCCAGACTGCAGCGAAATCATCCGAAGAGACCAATTCTAAGGGTAACGCTTCTGATGAGAAGGATAGCGGCGTTGTCTATGAGCCTTCCAAAGACACATCCAAAGATACGGTGACCAAGACCTACACACAGAACACCAATCTTGTGAATAAGATGAAAGCTGACGCTGAGGCACATGCTAAACAGCTGCAGAGCATCGTAGAGAAGCTGATGACCCAGCAGGGTCAGACCTTCGACAAGGCCAACGGCATCTGGTCCGTTCTGGCCAGCGGCAATCTCAAGGTTGATGCTGCTACCCAGGCACAGGCACAGAAGGATATTGCCGAGGACGGTTACTGGGGTGTAGAGCAGACATCCGACAGGATCATCGATTTCGCCAATGCACTCACCGGCGGAGATCCGAGTAAGATCGAGGAGATGCGCGAAGCTTTCAAGAAGGGCTATAAGCAGGCTGAAGAGACATGGGGTGGTAAGCTGCCTGACATCTCTCAGAGAACCTACGACGCTGTCATGGAGAAGTTCGACAAGATGGCACAAGAAGCAGGTATGACCGTAACAAACTAAACACATTGATCTTAACGATCGAAGCCGGGCTGAACAAGTCCGGCTTTTCGTTTACATATTCTTCCTGCTTTCTATAAAAAGTCATGTAACAAATCAACAATTTAGTAAGTATCCTAATCAGGATGACCTATGATACACTGGTTTAAGATTGAAAACTCATGTTAATGTGCTGATCAAAGGAAGCAAAGAATATGAAATCAGTTTATCATCGCTTAGTAATGGTCATCTTCGTTTTTGTTCTGACCGGCGCCGTTTTCTTCTATGCCAGAGAGTACTCTGCCTCCCCTGACGCCAAAACTTACACCAAAACGCTGACCGTAGACGTATTCGATTCCCTCGCCAACCATCAGGGAATCCAGTCCGGCTGGTTTGCCAAGATCGTGCTGGACAAATTCAATATGAAGTTAAATATCATTGCTCCCAACATTACCGGCGGCGGTGATACTATGTACCAGACGCGGACCGCTGCCGGAGAACTGGGTGACCTGATCATCTGCAACGGCAATAACAGCTATCTGAGGGAACTGGTCGCTGCCGGGCTGGTCATGGATATGAGCAGCCTGCTTCAGGATAAGCCTATCATGCAGTATGAACTCGCGATCCGCGCCCTCAACGATCCCGTGTCGGACACGGCCATCTATGCGGTACCTTCGGAAATCTCCCTGAAGAACTGTCTGGAACACAGTGAGAATGAAGAACCGATCTATGGTCCTTACCTGCGCTATGACCTGTATAACTCCATTGGATCTCCCCGTATGGATACGCTGGAAGATCTGCTGCCTGTCCTGAAGAAAATGCAGGAGGCGTCTCCCGTCAGTGAAGCGGGAAATCCGGTATATGGATTCAGCCTTTTTAAGGATTGGGACGGCAATATGATGAATGCCGCCAAGCAGCCTGCCTGTTTCTATGGCTATGAGGAGTATGGATTCGTCTTATACAAAGTGGACGGTTCCGATTATCAGGATATTCTCGATGAGAATTCGATCTATCAGCGTATCCTGAAGTTCTATTTCGATGCCAATCAGATGGGATTGCTGGATCCTGACTCGCTCAACCAGAACTATACGGATGTCTACAACAAATGCGCGACCGGAGACGTGCTGTTTTCCTGCTGGCCCTGGCTGGGTAAATCAGCGTACAACACTGATGCCCGCACCGAACAGGGATATGGTTTCATGCTCGTACCGATCGAGGACATGCAGATCATGCTCAAGGGATGTCTTCCTCTGGGAGACGCCGGCAAAGTGATCGCCATCGGTTCCAACGCAGAAGATCCGGAACGTCTGGCAGCGTTTATCGACTGGCTCTACTCTCCGGAGGGAATCTATGCAAACAGCGCGCAGCCGGTAACAGGCACTGCAGGACCGGAAGGCCTCACATGGGAGATGACCGACAAGGGGCCTGCTCTCACGGATTTCGGTATCAGTGCACTGTCCAACGAAAATCCTGCCGTTCCGGACGAATGGGGCGGCGGAACATGGAATGCCGGCATTTCCAGACTAAATTTCACAAGTATTTCCCTGATCGACACCGCGCCAAACGGATATCCCTATTTCTATACACTGTGGGATTCTTACAAAAAGCCGGATCCGCCGACCCTTGATCTGATCTGGCAGGAAGATATGCAGGCGAAGAATTCACTGGATTATCTGATGAAACATGGCAAATATCTGGTCTGCCCCGGTATCAACTATCAGACAGACGGTGAAAGTTCCGAGATCGCTACCCTGCGCAGCCAATGCCGCAGCATCATTACCGATTACTCCTGGAAAATGGTGTTTGCCCGAAATGAAGATGCCTTCTACGCGCTGCAGAAAGAACTGCAGAACGCCGCAGGCAGTCTCGGCTATGACCAGGTACTTGCAGAAGATCTGCGAAATGCAACGGCGCAGAATGAATTACGCGCCGAGGCGGTTGCATTGCTGAGCGATTAAGCAGCACATCATCCACGCCCGTCGCACAATGCCTCGATATAGTCCTGCCACTGCTCAAACACGGCGTTGGCATTGGCCTTTTCCGCAATCTTACGCGCCTGCCTGCCCATTCTCTCCGCAAGCGCCCGATCCTCGATCAGCCGGTTGATCCCGTCTTCTAACGCTTGCTGATCCTTGATCGGAATGAGCAGTCCGTCCTCCTCATGTGTCATAATAGTGCGCGGACCGCCGCAGGGACAATCCGTCGCGACAATGGGCAGGCCCAGGGCCATCGCCTCCATCAGTGCATTGGGCAGTCCTTCCCAGTCCGAGGTAAATGCAAACAGCGCCGCGTCCGCCATATCCTTTTCCAGGCTGTCACTGGCGCCCATCAAATGCACATATGCACCAGCCTGGTTCTCCTCTATGATCTGCTCCAGGATCTCCTTCGTTCCGTCAAAAGAATCCCCACCGTATATTTTCAAGTCATAATCCGGATGTTTCCGATGCACATTGATAAAAGCCCGGATCAACATAGGCTGGTTCTTAAAGTCCACCAGTCTTCCGGACTGCACCACCGTATTCGTTCTCTTTACCGGTTCCGGCACCCCGATATACTTTGGATTGATGGGATTTAATATGATCCTCGAATTCTTCTGCAGTCTCGGCGCAAAGAATTCTCTGGCCCCCTGCGTCTGAAACACACAGCCGTCTGCCCGGGGGAAGAGCAGCGGGATCTGAATCTTATCGGATCTTTCCTCGTAATGTCCTGCCGGGTCGGTGCGGATAGAGATCAGCACCGGAATCTTGATAAAATATGCCGCCATCAGCCCTCTGTACAGCGCTTTTCTGGCAAAAGGAATCAGAATGTCCGGCCGCTCCTTCTTCAGAAACTCCCGCAGATACTTTACCCGGAGATAAAACTGAACAAGGCGATGTCTCCTGTCATCGCCTTCCCGCAGCCCCACATGTACGCGCCTCACCCGCTCATCCGTCTGAAATTCATTCTCACCATACCACTCCGTAGCGATAATGACCTCATATCCGCCTGCCGCAAACCGGTTGGCCAGATTGGTGACGACGCGCTCCGCGCCGCCCTGTTCCAGACAATTTAAATGAAATGCAATTTTCCTAGCCATAGTATTTTATTTCTCCTAATCCCGTTGCTGCTATAACATGAAGATTTTCTCCTCAAAAGCTTTGATACATAAACGCTGCCGTATCATAACTGCCGCCGTAAATTCCCGTGACAAGCACGAGCAGTACAATCCCATAATAGCAGATCCATCTGACGACCATCGGCTTACCGGCGATCACCGCGCGCACATCCAGCCCTCTCTCTTCCGACACAGATACCACAAGCCAGATCAGCAATGCCATAAGCAGCAAGAGAAAATCATATTTGCCAAGGCCATATGAGGTAATCTCTGCGGAAAGCAGACTGCCGATATGCAGCCGCGTCACCAGGGAAGTAAATATCTCGCCCGCCTGCGCCAGACTCCCGCTTCTGATAAGCACATCTGCCAGGAAGACGATCCCCCACGTTCTCACCATGCAGAACAGAGACCAAAGCTTCCCGTCCTTGATAGAAAGCTTCTCTTTCCACACTGCATACTTCGGTTCCAGCAGCAGGGACACACTCATGATCACACCATAGTAAAGCCCCCACAGCATATAATTCACTGTCCTGCCGTGCCAAAGACCCGTAAAGAACCAGACAAGCATCGTCCCGATCACGGGAGCCACCTGCCTGCCAAGCCCATTCCATTTATTCTTACATGCTTTTCCAATCTTCCGGCCGGTACCAGACATCACGAACGAGAACATCACATAATCCTTAAACCAATTCCCCAGCGTAATATGCCATCTGCGCCAGAACTCCGCCACCGACCTGGCAAAATAGGGCCGTCTGAAGTTGTCAGGGAGCGTAATGTCAAGTGTTTCGCTGACTCCGGCCGCCATATCGATATAGCCTGAAAAGTCCGCGTACAGCTGCAGCATATATAAAACCGTGGCACAGGCAAAAATACCGCCCGGTACGGAAGCAACATCCACACTGTAAACGCGGTCTACAAAAATGCCGATCCGGTCTGCGATCACCAGTTTCTTGAACGCACCCCAGACAAACCGCTGTATCCCGCGAAGCATCCTGTCATACTGAAAGACATGTGCCTTCTCGAATTCTTCCTTCATCTGTTTAAAACGGGTAAACGGACCCTGGGTAACAGACGGAAAATAAGCCAGGAAGAGCAGGATCTTCAGAAGATCAGTCTCTACTGCACAGTTCTCTCTGCCGGCATCCACAATATAGCCGATGGCTGTCAAAGTATAGAATGATATGCCAAGCGGCATGATCACACGTTCCAGAAATCCCGCCCCGGAACCTGTCGCCCTTTCCACCAAAGGCACTGCCACCACCGCGTACTTATAAAATAACAGCAGTCCCAGATTAAACACGATCGTAAGAGTCTGCACCTTCTTACGCTTCTTTTGAAATACTGCCTTTACCGCCTTTTTCTCTTCTCTGTCCGTACACTGCTTCAGCGCTTCCTTTTCCTGATCCAGCTTCTTACCAAGGTACATGCCACAGCCATATGTGGTAATGCCTGTCAAAAGCAGTCCCAAAGGAAATCCCCGCAGACCGATACAATTGAACAGCAGGCTTGCCCCCAGCAGGACATACCACTGCCCCTTCTTCGGTACGAGATAATACAGGGCAAACACGAACCCCCAGAGAATCACAAAAGAATAGGATATGAGCTGCATTTACTCCTCCATTAACTTCTGTACCAGAGCGATGATCGCTTCTTTGTTCCTGAAGTTCTCCGCCACTACATATTTTGCGTCAATCTCGATATCAAATTCCTCTTCCAGATCACTCACCACATTGATGACGGTAAACGAATCGATCACCCCGTCCTCCATCATATTGTCGCCTTCATATTCCAGAGCTTCCTCACAATGTTCTTCCAAAATCTCCAGTATCTTCTCTTCCATGATCAATCTCCTTCCCATATTCTTTCTTACTCTCACCGACCTGCTCTTATAGTTAACGACATTAGAAATTTCGTTTACTATACTTACACACGATCAGTTTTCCCGCGGTCTTCTCATGTTAACCCGGTCTTGTCATCCATATAACGATATTTTATCTTCAAAACTTCACCATTGTCTAAGGGAAGATACACAAGTCCCTCCCCCTCCTTACATTTATCTTCTGAGATCTTACGATATCTGAGGATCTCCGCCTCCCGTCCGTCTATAACGGTCCACATAGGCGGAAAAATGGCATTCTTGCCGTAATCCACGCTCCTGAGGATACGATAGATCCTCTCCGGCCTGTCCGCCAGATCAAGCCTGCCGTCCGCCGGCACCTCGCTGGAACGATACATATGCCTGCCTTGATCAAATTCCTGTTCCCGCGTCCTGGCACACTCTGCCAAAATATCCGCAAAGCTTTCCCGAAAAGCCTCCGCGGCAAGATCCATCAGACACTGTGTCAGTTCATAGGCCTTCATATCTTCCGTGATCCGGCATTCCTTCTGCACGATGATATTCCCTTCATCCACACCGGCGGTCACATAATGCCATGTGATGCCTGTCCGCTCTTCCCCCTTGTAGATCGCCCATGTAGGGGCATTTCTCCCGGGATATGCGGGCAGAAGCGCATTATGGAAATTAATGATGGTGATATGCGCTTTCTCCACCAGAGACGCCGGGAACAGGAAGTTATTGCTGGCGCTCACAAGCAGCGCCTTCTCTCCGATCTGGTCAAGAAACCGGGCAAGCTCCTTTTTATCCGGAATCCTGTGAAACGGAATGCCATTGTCTCTGCAGATCTTCTCTGTAACACTTAAAGCATGTACCTCGTGTTCGATGAACACCAGCTCATAGCCATACTCTGCCTGCCTGTCATATACATATTGTAAGACCTCGCCGGTCACCTTGCCGTATCCTAGGACCACGACTTTCCGGAATAATGTTGTACTGGCCATTCTACTATCAACGCCTTTCTCATGGCTCTTCAGCCCATTATAGCTTTTTAAGATGCATTTCACAATCCTTGTTTTGAAAATTATCGTTTACAGTAATTCCTTCAACTTCACTCTGTCAATCTTACCGTTGGCATTGATAGGCATCTTGGGCAGCGCGATCACCTTGCCCGGCAGCATATACTCCGGCACCAGCCCGGAGATCCGCTCGTTAATGTAAGCCTTGTCCAGTTGTGCTTCGATAAAGAGGACGATCTTCTGCCGTTTCTCGTCATACAGGCAGCAGCAAAGTGCAATTTCTTCCAGGGAGGAGACGGCTGTCTCAATCTCCCCCAGTTCGATCCGATGCCCCATATGTTTGATCTGGAAGTCCTTGCGGGACAGATAGATGATCTCCCCGTATTCATTATATTTCACCAGATCGCCGGTGCGGTATATGGTCTCAGGTACATAAGGGTTCAGAGGATTTGGTACAAAAGCTTCTTTGGTCTTTTGAGGATTATTGTAATACCCCATGGAGAGGGACGTGCCTCTGACACAGAGTTCCCCGATCTCATCCCCCGTGACCGGCTCATTCTTATCATTCAACACCAGGATATCCGTATTTGCCATCGGTCTGCCGATCGGAAGCGGCTCTTCATCTGCAAATTCACGGTCTACGATATAATAAGTGCAGGCATCCGTGATCTCGGTGGGACCATACAGATTTGCATACAGCACGTCCGGCAGGAACTTGCGCCACGTATTTAACTGCTTGTTGGGCATTACCTCACCGCAGAACAGTACACGCTGCAGCGTCCCGGAGAGATCCACATTCCGGAATGCTTTCAATTTCGCCACCACAATAAGCGCCGAAGGTACCCAGAAGATCGTATTAATCTTCTTCTCCTGCAGATACTCCAGCAGCGGCACCGGCTGTGCAAACAGGTTCTTGGGAATGATGTAGGTAGTGGCGCCGCTCTTGATCGTACTGTAAATATCCAGAATAGAATTGTCGAAATAGAAGGGTGCCTGATTGCCGAAGCTGTCTTTCTCCGTAATCTCAAAGGTCTCGGTCACCCAGTCAATATAGTCGATCACCGCCCGGTGATTGATGGTCACTCCTTTGGGAACGCCTGTGGACCCGGAAGTGAACAGTACATACAGAAGGTCTGTGTCGATGCCCCGGCATCTTGCCGCCTCCACGGCCTCCTCATCTACAGCCGCACAGGAGACCTCCTCAAATAGCAGGTATTCCCCTTCGTAGGCATACTGCCGGAATGCCTCGCTAAGCTCTGCGGTCGTGATGACAAGCGACGGCTGCAGCACTTCCAGGATCTTGTTGACACGGCTGGCCGGCATATCAATGTCGATGGGCGAGTAGAAATTACAGCTGTACGCTGCCCCCATAAAGGACACCAGCACGTCAACGCCTTTTTCCAGATAAACGACTACCGGTTTCTTGAAGAGGCCCTTCGCCAGGATCTGTGTGGCTATCGCCATGGCCTGTGTCCGAAGCTCCCCAAATGTGACTGCCTTTCTCTCATCCGCAAAAGCGGTCTTATCAGGCAGCCTCTGCGCTGTTTGATCTAACCAATATGTGACATTTGCTTTCATAGTTTCCTCCATTCCGAAGCGCTTTGTGCTGAGGACGCTCGCGCATCAGAGAATTTATTGAAGTGGCACGGGATAGAACGTGTCCATCATCTTCTCCGTCTTGACGTGATAGATGTCATACAGATCCGTCATCTCCAGGCCGCAGCCCGCCGGATCGTAGGAACCGTACAGCGCCGCATTCTTGTCCGCCGCGATCTGCCTGATCCTTTCTTCCACCTGAAAAGTGATCTGAAACTGATCAGCCGATCCTATGTACTCATACAACATGGGAGAATAGGGCGGAAGATACAATATTACCTCCACACCGCGTTCCTGCAGATACGTTATCAAAGCCGCGAACAGTTCCATACTCCGCTCGTCGATCTCATGAAAATCCGTCATCCGATAGACGACCTGTTCTTCTATAGACTGCCGCGTAAGCTCCTCCACATCCTTCACGTCTACTTCTCGCAGGCTTCTCTGATAAGCGATACTGCCGTCATAATGTTTCAGATACTGTTCCGTCTCCCAGTCCTGTGTATAGGACACCATGAAACGCTTTCGCTCCGGCAAAAGTGCGACATTGTAACGAAAATAATCCAGAGACAGCCATTTAGCATGATCCCGGCCCGTGTTGATCTGCGGTATGGATCTTGTCACCGCATCTGTCCCGGCTTCTGTCTGCTCCACTCCCACAGCCAGGTCAACACCATCCTGGCCTGCCCCGGCGATACCTTCCAGCTGCTCTTCCATATAGACGGCATATTCTTCCAGCTCCATCCACCGGTCATTATTGTGACTCATATTGAACAGAAACGCATCTACCCCGATAATCATTTTCTCAGGCATCAACCCGTTCAGCTGAAGGATTCCCACCACCGCCAGCAGATCCTTGAATGTGGACTCGGATAGCCCTGTATTATAGAAGGATTCCGTACCAAACATTTCGTGGTCAAAGTTCATCACACGGCTGGAACCGGCAACGATCACCTCTTTCGCTTCCTTCTGCTGTTTCAAACAGGCCAGCAGTAGATTTCTGTCATTGAAATCCGACTCCTCCAACCCCACCACATTCCTGGAATGCGCCGCCATCTGCTCACCGATCTGATCATATGTGACCCGCAGATAGGCATAGGAATCCACATACCAGTTGACTGCTGCCACCATACACAACAGCGGAAAGATAAACAGCAGCGCCTTACACCATTTTTTCATCTGTCTCTTCTAACCTCTTTCCCAGAATCGCTTACGATCAGGCCCTTCGAGTAACGTATACATCACATCCCTGACTAAGATGATCCTGCTCCTTCACTTCCATACACGGCACGCCCAGTCTGCCTGTTCCATAATATCCACGTTCAGTCTGTCTGTTCTATAGGTACACGCTCAATCAGCCTGTTCTATAGATACATGTCCAAAAGTATGAGCAAGCAAGATCGGAAATGCCGCAAACAGCCCGTATGCATAGCGAAACTCATTGTACACCGGCGCTGCCAAGAGCAGCGTCACAAGCAACATGATAAAAGGTACATAGACCATCGCGTTTCTTCTTGTGTAAGCCAGATACGCGATCCCGAACACCATCAGCCATGTATTCAGTCCAAGGCTCCACACTTTATTATACAGATCCTGAAATCCCATTAGGAAATCATGCATCGCCAACTCGTTATCATAAGTAAAAAGCTTTCTCTGCGCCTCAATACCGAAGGGATTGTCCACCATATAGTACTCTCCGTACACATACTCGTAATCCTTCACATCCATAGCCCAGTATCCGGTCGTCTGCCGCACCTCCGCCACCAGGTATTGAAAAGGATTCCGCAGCCCGACCTTAAGCCAGAGTTTGAAATAATCCCATTTATGATCGGCGATCACCTGTTGATCGCCCTGCTCCCGTATATAATTCTTGACAAGATCAAACAGCCAGGGATTATAATACTCCCCGATCTGGTCTGCCGGCGCTACCTGGTCGATCATCCCGATCTCCTCTTCCGTGAGATGTCCTCCCTTCAGATAGGCGCACAGGATATGCTGTGTGGGCATCGTCAGGCTCTCGATCGTATCCGGCGGCTCCACGTGAAGCGCCCGCAAGACCGGCCCCTGCCAGATCATATAGCACAATAGCACAGCCCCTGCACATGCCGCCGTCCTGACGGGGAATTTTCCCTGCCAGATCTTCCTCCTGCCGGAAACACCTCGCGATGAAACGGACATTTTCGCAAAGAGCGATGCAAGCACCGTTCCCAGAAAGATGAAAATACCGTTGCTGCGCAGAAGACATACCAGAAGTCCTACCATAAAGTAAGCTGCAGTCTTCACCCGGCTTTTCTCACAAGTCTCCGCATCCAGATCAAATTCCATCGTCATCCACGCGAAGAACAACAACGCCGCCGTAAAAAACTCATCCTTGCCCATACAAATCGTCAGCATGCCGTTGATCGGCAAAACAGCATAGAAAAGAAATGCTACTGTCAGCCACAGCAGATGCGTACCTCTCCGGTACAGCCAATACAGGAAAAAGGCAAACACCATCGCCATGACCGCGACCTGGCAGAACGTATAGAATGCAGCGCCGCCCGTGTATGTCCCGGACACCCGGTATCCGATCAGAAAAAAGCATTTCATCAACAGTGTATGAAAGTATGGGTGATGGTTCGATCCGGGCGCCCATCCCAGGATCTGTTCAATCTGCCATACTGCATCATTGTTCAGCCAGCCCGGATAATACATGAGATAGTAAGGCATATAGCAGAGCAGGCAGAGCACCGCAAAGAGCACGTAGAGATACCATCTTCCGGCCCGATGTTTTCGTACCCTCTCTTTCCTGCCTGAGAACACCATGCACAGTGCGAGCAGTACCGCATAGCTGCCGCAAAACCACGCAATAATCCTGCCCAGATTCTGCAGGGCGCCTAACGTCCTCGCTTTCTCCAGCTGGCCCAGTATGGCTGCCGCACTGTAAAACAGGGCAAACGGAATTAAACCAAGCAGCTGCCGTCTTGCTGGTATATGCAGTTTATATTGTGTCTTCATCCCCATCCGCAATGTTTTCTCCCATTGTATCTTACTGCCCGTTTCCAGTTCTATTCAGTCAGTGCATTCGTACAGCGCTGCATTCATTCTGGCACCTGTAACTTTAAAATTAATGTAATAGTCTAGATACCGTCGATCCCCGCCCAGTCACAGATTCTCTCAATATAAGATTCCGTCGTGTAGTCACCTGCACGCTTCAGAGCCATCTTGCGGTAATGTTCCATTTTGTCCTGGTCTTCCAGAAGCTGTCTGATCTGCTGCGCCAGATCCTTCTCCTCCTCCGTGATATGACGGGGATCAAAGTCCTCCGTCCGGCTCATGTTCGGGATCAGGATGCCGTACCGGTCCTCCAGTATTTCCTTCGGCCCCGTCATACAGTCTGTGGCGATCACCGGAAGTCCCATGGACATAGCCTCCACCATCGCATTCGGAAATCCCTCATAGTAGGAAGTCAACACATACAGACTGCCCTTTTTCAGATAAGGATAGGGATTCTTCTTAAGGCCCGTAAAATAGACGGCTTCCTCAATCCCCAGCTCCTTTGCCAACTGTCTGTAAGACGTAAACTCTCCCTTGCCGATGATCATAAGCTTCGTATCCGGCAGCTTCTCATGCACCAGAGCGAAACTCTTGAGCAGATGCCAGAAGCCTTTGACCACGTCTTCCCTGCCCATGGAGATCAGGATCCTTCCCTCCTCCCACGGCAGCTGCGCCTCTTCCTGTTCCGACAGTTCCTTCACTTCCTTAATGTTGAAAGGATTCTGCAGCGTTACCGCCTTCTTGCACCGGTATTTCTCCTGTACCTCCCTGCATATGGTCTCAGAACAGCAGATCACTCTGTCGGCGCATTTACAGAACAGACGTATCTGTCTCGGATTTCCCATATCCATATAACTTCTGAGCCCCAGCCACCGCTCACTCTTCCCGCCGGCCGCGATGTTGGCCAGATTGGCCGTCGGGCCGAAGCTGTAGGCAATATCGATCTGTTCTTCTTTCTTGATCCTGCGCAGTTTTCTTCCCCGCCTGAACACATTGACGATCTTCCCCAGCCTGCCGGGAACACTGGGCAGCCGCAAATCTGCTACCGGGATTCCCTTAACGTCATAGGCCACATTCCGGGAATCGAAAATGGCGATCCGCACATCGAAATAGGGCTGCATCAGCCGCGCCGTAGCCGCGCACACCTTTTCCAGGCCACCTTGATGTAAAGACGGTACGATCAATAACAATTTCTTCATAACCCTGAACTGTCTCCCTTCTGATAAAACAGACGATACCCGGCCGCCTGTGTCCGCACGTCAAATCCTGCCTCCCGCATCGTCTGGTAAGTATCCTTCCGCTCATAGCAAGCCTCTGCCAAAATATGCTCGGCCCAAGTCTGTGCCGACTGTTCGATACTTAAATACGTGACCAGATCCGTAGCCTGCGCCTCTCTTGTGACCGAATCCGACACGAAACATCTAAGTCCTGCTGCCTGTGCCTCCACCAGCACGCCTGGCAGCCCCTCAAAAAAGGAGGGCAGCACGAAAATATCCATTGCCTGATAGTAGTCCTCGGTCTTCTTCTGATTCCCCAGAAATCTGACCTTCTCTTCCAGGCCGAGCATACGGCATTTCTCCCTGATCTTGTCCTGATCCGCTCCTTCTCCCAGAAGAAGCAGTACGGCATCCTCCCGGCTCTCACACAGCCGTGCAAAAATATCGATCAGATAGGGATGATTCTTCTGGTAATCAAACCGCCCCACATGCCCCAATACCAGCTTTTCTCCCAGATCAAGCCGCGCTCTTACCACAGCGCGTTTGTGTGCATCATAGGTGAATCTACCTGCATCTATGGCATTGTGGATGATCTTAACCCTTCCCGCCTTCATGGCCTTTTTACCGAAGACATCCTCTCCCGCGAGCACGGAACAGGCGAAGCAGTGATCCGCCTTCTTTGCCAGATGCCGTCTGAAGAACTTCGTTGCAACACCTTTGGGACCTTTCACCACGCCGGCATTTCTGGAATGCGCCACCGTGACAGGCACTCCACTTTTCTTGGCAACAGGCAGATAGATACCGGCAGTGCTTGTCATATGGCCCTGCACCACCCGAAATTCATGATGCTGCCTGAAAAAGTCCCGCACCGCCTTCCTGTAAGACAGATAATTATAGACCCGAAACTTGGGCAGCACATAAATATGTCCCCCAAGCCGTTTGATCTCTTCCTCATAATACTCCGGTTTCCTGGCAGTACTGCCGTGCACCAGGAAGTCAAATTGTATCTGGCTGCGATCCATCTGTCTGTACAGATCCATAATACGGCTTTCCGCACCACCAAGACCGACCCCGCCCAGCACATGAAGCACACGAATCATCTCTGCCATGGCTCCCTCCATTTCTATACCAAACAGATTCCGGAAATCTCCTTCGCACCTGCCTTTGCGGCAGTTTTACGCCAGTACATCCCCCACTGCGATCTTCCTTACACTCTCGTAGCGGTCGATCAGCAGAGAACCGTCCACTGTGCGCACCACCGGCTTGCCGTCAAAAATATCGATCACTTCTCCCGGCGCATACGCCGAGAAGTCGATCATCTCATCAAAGGGATGGGCTTCCCACACAGTCACTTTATCCTCCCCGATCATGGCATAAGCTCCCGGAAAAGGAGCCGCCACGCCGCGGATCAGGTTATAAATATCCCGTGTTCTCCCTCTGAAGTCAATCTTCCCGTCCGCTGCCGTACGCTTATCATACCAGGAATCATAGTCCTTCGTCTCCGTACGGATCACGATGCTATCTTCCGCATAAGCTTTCAGCAGTTTCCTGATCAGATTCTTGGAACAGATCATATTCTTATACTGTGCCGTCCGGATATCGTCGTGTTGTGTGATAGAGAACATTTCCGTGGCAAATATGTTAGGGCTGTCGGCTTTCTCATCGTAGCGGAACATATTCAGGTTAAACCGCGTATCCCCCAATATGATCGACCAGTTAAGCGGCGAGCGGCCCCTTCCAAAAGGCAGATAGCCGCAGTTTCCATGGAATCCATATATCCCATACCGGAAGGCATCCAGCACGGAAGGCGGTATCAATCTCTGCCATCCCATGGATATCCCGATATCAAACTCGTTCTCCCGCATAAACTTCTGGGTCTTCTCATCCGTCAGGAAATAACTGTCCGCTTCATGCACCGGTATCCCGTATTTTTCCGTAAGGATCGACAGCCCTTTATATCCCGATACCTGGTTCTTCTTCGTCACCTCCGGACTGATCGTGATCACCAGATCCACCGGGCAGATCTGTCCCTGAATAAATTCCACAATATTCTCCGAAGTATCCTTTACTCCGAACACTACTACTTTGTATTTCATACTTTCCTCCATGCCGAAGCAGTTTTCCGGTCACAAACCCTGCTTCCTTTCCGGTCCTATATAATGTTCATAGAGATAATCCTGCATATTCACATACTCCTGCACCCTGTCGTAATTGTCCAGCACTGCCGGCAGCATCGCCTCATACCTCTCCTGTGTACACTCCCTGATCTTTTGTCTGGCCCCTTCCAAGTCCGGCCCGTCAAGCAGGATCATACCCTCCCCATTGAAAAACTCCGTGATTTTACGCGCTCCCAGATATACTGGGACGGTCTGCGCCGCCAGACAGCTTGTAAGACGCTCGGAAAAATAGTAATCGGATACATCGTTCTCAATGATCAGTGAGAACCGGTACCTGTCCAGAGTCTCGTCCACGCTCTCCACATACGTCCCGCCGTCAAACTTTCCGAAAGTATCCGCCAGCCCTTCCGCCTTACACATTCTGGCAAGTTCCAGTCGGAACCTGTGCAGCTCGCACATGACTTTATCGGAGGACAGGATCGATATATCCTTATCCTTTGTCAAGGAAAGTCCTTCCCGCATCTCCCGGTTCCAGATACCTGCCGCAACAGGATAGAATCTTGCATTCTCGATCTCGTTCAGGATCCGCTCATCATAGGTGAAGATATACTTAAACTCCTTCTCCAACCCTTTATGCTTATGGAATACCTCATAATCCTGCGGCACGATGGTCCGTGACTCCGTCAGCATCCCGTATTTCACCAGCGGTCTTCCCAGCGTCTTCGTCATCACCTCCGGACCGTAGAAATGCGTATCCAGCCCGTAATTATACCTGTCCCAGAAGAAATACTTCCCTTCATGCCCAAAAGGGGCATGCTGCGAGTGCCTGTTTTTAATAAAATAGGTCTCCAGAAGCTGCCCCTCTGCATTATAGATCCGCGGCATCGTGCCGTCAATCTCATATTCTCTGGCAATCTGAATACGTTGCCTCCCTAATTTCAACTCCATACCCGCACCCCACGTCGATCAAGCTATCATTATTTATAGCCACTGTCATTTAATTAATCCGGTACATGGCGTCTGCCGTTTTATGTTTCTTCTGAGGACTGTTGCGTCTGGAACCGCCTTGTCACTCTAACCTACATGATTCCGCTCCGCGGAATCTCAAAATCCAAAGACAAACAAGTTTGTCTGGGAGAATGCCCGTTTTCTGGGCATTCTCTTAAACATTAACCAAGATACTCCTTATACCAGTCGATCGCCAGCCCGATCCCTTTCTCAAAGTCATACTCGGGATCGTACCCCAGAAGTTCCTTTGCCTTATTGATATCCGCGTTGGAATCCCGCACGTCCCCTTTACGCGGAGGCCCGAAGTTTGGCTTGACATCTTTGCCTAAGGCCTCACAGAGGTACTTATAGATATCGAGCAGGAAGAGCCTGCCGCCTGCACCGATATTAAACGCCTGCCCGGCTGCATCCCCTGATGCCTTACACGCCCGCAGATTCGCCTCGATCACATTGTCTATATACGTGAAATCCCTGGACTGCATCCCGTCACCATTGATCGTAGGCACCTCGCCGTGCAGAAGCTGCTTAATAAATTTGGGGATCACCGCAGCATACATCCCGTTGGGATCCTGTCTGCGCCCAAACACATTGAAATACCGCAGCCCATAAGTGTCCAACCCGTACAGCTCCTTATACAGACGTCCATACTCCTCATCTACCTTCTTGGTCAGCGCATAGGGAGACAATACCTGTCCTTCTACGCCTTCTTTCTTCGGCAGCTGCGTCGAGTCCCCATAGACCGACGAGCTGGAAGCGTACACGAACTTCTTCACGCCACACACCCTGGCCGCTTCCATCATGTTCAGCGTACCGCGTATGTTGATCTCCTCATACAGAAGCGGCATCTCAATACTGCGCGGCACACTTCCCCACGCCGCCTGATTGAGCACATAGTCCACACCTTCCATCGCCTTCTTGCAAGTTTCCAGGTCTCTGATATCCCCTTTTATAAAAGTAAATCTCTCATTTGCGATGAGCGGTTCAATATTCTCATATTTGCCCGTAGACAGATCGTCCAGGCAGCGCACCGTATAGCCCATATCGATCAGCGCCTCACAGAGATTAGACCCGATAAATCCGGCGCCGCCGCCTACCAGAAACACACTGCCGTCCTCAAATTTAATATCTCGATAACCCATATCTATCACCATGCTCCTTTCTTAACATGCAGTCATCTTCTTTTCTTTGTATCCATAAACTTTGTGATCCCTGCAGTCTGCATCCATTCCCGTAGCAGCAAAAACCCTGCCGTGTAGAAGATGGAAAACCCATAGATCATATAACGGGAAAGACACATGATCGTAAGCGAAGTAGCGCACACGTTGGCTGCAATGAACAAAAGCGCTATACCCATGGTACACGCAGCATCACTTTTCTTAAATATGACCGTCTGCCAGAGTGCAAGACCTGCTGCCCCCGCATAAAGCAGAAGCGCGATCTGGTTGATCAGCGGATGTACCACCGCCACACTCCTGACGGCCCCGTAAGTGCACAGCAATATATAATCATAAAGCCATTGTCCGAAACATGCCGGCAGCAGCTTCTTAAGCATCCTGCCCGCCATCTCATCCGACATGCTGCTCTGCTGGTAGTAATCCACCTTGCCCAATCCGAAATAATAGACCGACAGACCGGACTCCAGCACCTGGAATTTCAGCAGATCATGATGCTGTTCCAAATGCTCTGCGCGCTCTCTGAAGGTGTCGCCGCCGTACTTGTAATTCGCCCCGAGCGCATCCGCCTCATCGTAAAAGCGTTCAAAGAATTCTCTCTCCAGACTGCCTTCTTCAAACACACTGCCGTCCTCTCTGTCGCAGGCGTAGATCACATTGGTCAGCGTATTGACCTGTCCATAGGTATTTCCCATAAAATACCCCGTAACCGCATAATTATACACATGCACCGTCAGGCTGCGCAGTCCGAATACCAGGATCACTGCAGCGACCGGACACGCCAAACGCCCTGCCTTCTTCAAAAAAGACCGTCTGCCACCAGGCCGCGTAGCTGTTGTGAGGCTGTTCCTCTCCGCTTTTCCCTGCCAAAGCATCTGTACGATGCTCTGCAGAAGCACCGCCACCATCCACACCAGGATCGTCGTCATCATCTGCCCCCTGGTCATCGACAGCAGGAAGGCAAAGAGCAGGCTAAGCACCTGGTCCCTTCTTCTATGCTCGAACAGCATCCGCAGCAGGAAATACAGGAAAAAATGAAACAGCGGAATACACAGCGCCTCGCTCATGACCGAATTTTCCAGAAAAATGTGCAGTGCAGATACATATCTCGTCATCAGGTGGGGCACGATCTGCAGCAGGACGACAACCAACTCTTCCCAGAGCCGGAGTTTAAAACGCTTCCCTATATATTCGGAAAACACCCAGATGCCCACCGCCGTCAATATATTCTGCGCTGCGGCCACCACCGTCAGATACCCTTCGCCAAACAGCACCCGGAAAAAAGCAAGAAACAGAGGATACAGAGGTTCCCTGTGTATATGCATGGCGATATACTGCTCAGAGTCATTGTAAACTCCAACGCCCCAGGCCGCAAGCATTCCCAGGAAAAATGCCAGCAGGCCGCCTAAAATACACCATGATCCGATCCGTCTCTTCTTCAATCCTGCACCCCCATGCAACCTTGATACAGATTTCCTTTCACTCACAAGTGAAAATGCTTACAATCTCCAATACAGATAATCTTCTGTCAGATATTCTTTTCTGTCCAACAGTCCTTTAATATCCAATAATACTTTTCGTTTATGTGCGGCATTATAGAAGCCATCTATATCCGCCCTGCCAAATTTCAGGAACTCATCATGGGCCACCGCTATGATCACGGCATCCATATCGTGAACGTCCTCCAGATGCTGGAACGTAATACCGTACAGGCGCTCCGCTTCCTCCGCATCCGCTGCCGGATCGACAACGACAGGGACAATGCCAAACTCTCCCAGCTCCTTATAGATATCGATCACCTTCGTATTTCTCGTATCGGGACAGTTCTCCTTAAAAGTAAACCCTAAGATCGCCACCCGCGCATGCCTGACAGGAATGCTTACTTTGATCAAGCTCTTCACCAGACTCTCCGCCACATACTTGCCCATATCGTCATTGATACGACGGCCTGACAGTATGATCTTGGAATGGTATCCCAGCTCTTCCGCCTTATAAGTCAGATAATAAGGATCCACCCCGATGCAGTGGCCGCCCACCAGCCCTGGCATGAATTGCAGGAAATTCCATTTCGTCCCGGCTGCCTCCAACACTGCTTTCGTGTCGATGCCCATCTTGTGGAAGATCATGGAAAGCTCATTCATAAAGGCAATATTGATATCCCGCTGGCTGTTCTCTATCACCTTGGCAGCCTCCGCCACTTTAATGGATTCAGCGCGGTATACACCGGCCTCCACCACCAACTCATAGACTTTGGCTACCGTATCAAGCGTCTCCTCATCCATACCGGATACGATCTTCGTGATCGTCTCCAGCCTGTGCACCTTATCGCCGGGATTGATCCGTTCCGGCGAATAACCGATCTTAAAATCAACCCCGCAGGTAAGTCCTGATTCCTTCTCCAGGATCGGAACACAGATGTCCTCCGTAACACCCGGATAGACTGTGGATTCAAATACCACTACCGACCCTTTCGTCAGATTCTGTCCCAGAATCCGGCTGGCTCCCTCCACCGGCGTTAAATCCGGCGTATGATCACGGTTGACCGGCGTGGGCACCGCTACGATGTGGAACTTCGCTTCCCGCAGCTTCGCTGCATCCGCCGTAAATTCCACCGTCGTACTTTTGATCACCTCATCTCCCACTTCATTGGTCGGATCAATGCCATCCTTATACATCTGGATTTTCTTCTCGTTGAGGTCAAACCCGATCACCTTGATCTTCCTTGCAAAGGCAACCGCGATCGGCATCCCCACATAACCCAGACCAATCAGAGAAAGTTTCTCTTCACCATTTACTATCTTCTCATACAGATCCATTCTTTCCTCCATTCCTTTTCCCTATGTTATATCACATCAGCCCTGTTCCCGCAGAATCTTTCCTACTTCATCCATATACTCTCCGGTCACCAGTCTTCTGTCAAATTCTTTCTCCATCTTCTCACGGCTTCTGCGTCCCATGGCTGCCCGCTCCTCCACAGACAGCGCGATAAACTTCTCCATTGCCCGGATCAGCTCCTGTCCGTTTCCCGGCGTAAACCCGAATCCGGTCCGGCCTTCCTCAAATGCTTCCAGACACCCGCTGATCCTAGAAGCTATGACAGGTCTGCCCGTAGCCGCGCCCTCGATCAGTGCATTGGACATCCCCTCGTGGAAGGAAGCGACCACGATCGCGCTGGCCGCCGCCAGATACGGATGCACCTCCGTGTGGAAACCAAGCTGCCGGACAACACCCTGCCGCTCCAACTCATTAAGCATGTCCTGATAGTCCTCGTCGCAGTAGCCCAGTATGTCAAAGAAGACCCGATCGCTATGCAGCGCCTTCGCAGCCTCGATATACTCCAAGATCCCGCGCTCCTTCATAACCCTTCCCACAAAGAGAAAATGTGTCTCGTCTCCCGTCGGGTATTCCTCATAATGGTGCCGCTCTAAGTTCACCCCGGAACCCATGACCATGCGCGTCTTCTTTGCCGTGATGCCATATCCCCGGAAGATACTGCGATTCTCCTCATTCTGGAAGAACACGCAAGCCGCCTTCCGCATCCCCATACGGTACAACGTGATCACCAGCCGCAAGAAGATCCCTTTCCGGTCAAAAGCACCGCCTAAGCCCGTGATCGTCGTAATATAGGGAATCCTCCGCATCCCGGCTGCAAAACCCCCGTAAATATTCGGCTTGATCGTGTAGGTAACCACAAGATCCGGTCTGATCGTACGCATCATCTTGCTGTATGTGCGGTACAACTTCAGATCCTCCAGCGGGTTGATCCCTCTGCGGTTGATCGCCGTCTTAACGATCTTGCAGCCCTCCGCCGCCAGTTCCTTCTCCTTCACGTCGTCTGGCATACTCACGTAGACCTGATACTTTTCCAGCAGTGCCTTCACGAATTCATTCCGGAAGTCATACAATCCTCCCGAAGAGTTGATCAAGATCAATACTTTTTTCATCAGGGTACCATCTCCACTCCGTTCATATCACGAACCGCAATCTCATTATACTTCATCATACATATATTCTCTTCATAACTTCCGACCGCCACCTCATTCTCCTGCCCTGCCAGATTGCGGATGACCGCCGCCGGCATATTGACACCGCAGGCATAAGCATGCGGATAACCGCCGCCAAACCGCGGATTCACCTCGGAAAGATAGAACTTTCCGTCGATCTCAAACAGGTCGATATCGATCATGCCCCGGAACCCGCATTCCTCTACGAATGCCCGGATCATGGCAAACAGATCTTCATTTTTAACGGAAACGGATTTGTCCGTCTCTCCCGCCCGCATCTTGATCTTCTTTTTGACAAAGATAGAGGTGCATTTGCCGCTTATCATGTCAATATACACATCCGCACCGTACTCCTGCCCGTCCATATATTCCTGGATCATCAGGCCGTCGTCAAGCCGAAACAGCAGATCTACCTCTTCCCGGCTGCTCACCTTATTGATGTTGATGCTGGCGCTCCCCTTGATCGGTTTCACGAACACAGGATAGGAGATCTCTCCCGCCTCAACAGCCCTGTAGAAAGCTTCCCTGTCCACGAAACATTTCCCGGTGGGGATCTGCATCCGGCACAGCATCTGATACATTCTGAATTTATCCAGACAAGTCTCCGTCAGATCATAGTCCGAAACGATCGGCACCGTGCCGATCTCCAGAAACCGCTCCCTCTCCTTGGCCAAAAGACTCAGCTCCGGATCGATCAGCGAGAACACGCCGTCTATGTGTTCCTCCCTGCAGATCTCCAGAATACACTCCAGATAGCCGGGCGCCGTGATCCGCGGCACCAGATAGAACTTGTCCGCGTCATAGACCGCCGGTGCCAGATTGCTGCAGTCCGTCGCCACGACTTTGCCTTCCTCCCCCACTTCTTTCTTGAAGTACTGTACGACTTTATTTCTCGTTCCGGCACTCAATATCAATAGATTCATAAACAGTCCCGTTCCTTTCACCAAACAGTTCCCACTGCAATATTTCCACCTGGAAAAAGCATTTCAACCTCAAAGAACCGCCCTACAGACAGGATGCAGACAACCTGTCGAAAAAGAGCGGGCCGCCTCCCGTATGAATAAACAAGATCTTCCTGTCCCTTATCTGATTTTCTTTCAGATAAGCAAGCATCCCGTGAAACGCCTTGCCGACATAAGTAGTATCCATCGGGATACCTTCCCGCTGCATCACAAAGTCAATGGTCTCTTCAACCTCTTTCGTATACCTGCCATAGCCGCCGCACCGGTAAGCATCCGTAAAGATGAGCTTTTCTTCCCGGTAAAGCGTCTCAAACTGTTCATCCAGATATTGCCGGATACTGTCTCTCACAACGCCCCGGCCTCTCTCCTCTTCTCTGGCAATGCTGATCCCTATGATCTGCCGATCCTGCTCACCGGACAGCAGCTGCCCGCACACCAGGCCTGCCTGCGTCGCCCCGGTGCCGGAAGCATGGAAAATATAGTCAAACCGTATATTCTGCCCGCTCTCATATGCCTCGATCTCCCGGTATACCTTCCTATAGGCTTCTGTCCCCGGATTTCCATGTCCGCCGCCCTCGATAAAATAGGGCCGCTTTCCCTGGTCCCGGTATGCCTGTATTCTGCTCTCTATCGTCTTTGCCACACAAGACACCGGACACGTCTCTATCACCGCACCAAAATCACGCACCAGCCTGGTATTATTAAGTACCGTCACATTCTCCTGCGGTGAGATGATATGGCATCCAAGTCCCATGGACGCCGCCATATTGGCAATGATCCGGCAGTGGTTGGAGCTGTTGCTGCCGTATGTCATCACGATATCCGTGTCCGTCTTCCTGATCTCCCGATAGAACTCTGCCGCCTTCCTGGCCTTATTCCCGCCGAAGCTGAAAGGCACTGTGTCGTCCCTTTTCATATAGAGACGGTTTGCCCCGTAGCTGTCCGACAATTCCTGGATACAGGTACTTTCCAGCTCCTTCTCAAATAATGGAATCTCTCTCATCCCAACCTCCATGATACACGCAGACGGCCGCCTGCCAGTCACCTTCACGCTTACGATCCATGGCTGCCCTTACTGCGGTAAACATCGAAATCTTCTACCGTCTGCTCACTGCCCGATAAGGTTCCGGACCGCTTCAGCACCTTGCCCACCGTCATCATGATGATCTTGACATCCATGATAAAGCTGCAATGTGCGACATATTCCAGATCGTATGCAAACCGCCCCTCCCAGCCAAGGGCATTTCTGCCGTTCACCTGGGCCAGCCCGGTCAGTCCCGGTCTCACGTCATGCCGATGCATCTCTTCCTCCGTATACCAGGGCAGATAGCGCACCAGCAGCGGACGGGGTCCTATAATACTCATATCCCCTTTTATAATATTCAACAGTTCCGGCAGTTCATCCAGACTGGTGGAACGCAGCAGCCTGCCGAATTTCGTAAGTCGCTTCTCGTCCGGCAGAAGCTCCCCCTTATCATCCTTCTTGTCCGTCATCGTGCGAAACTTGCACAGCGTAAAGATCTTCCCATCCTTCCCCGGTCTCTCCTGTTTAAAGAAAATGGGGCTTCCCAGCTTCACGCGCACCAGGATGCAGAGCACCAGCAGCACCGGACTAAGGACAATCAGCCCGCACAACGATAGCAGAAGATCCAACCACCGCTTTATATGGTTCTTGTACATATCTTACTCCCTTCTTCCCAGGTCATCTTTATCGTATATCCCGGTACAGAGCATAATAATCCGTCTCCATATTATCCGCATACCGCGCATAAAACGCGCGTGCATCATCCAGGCCTTTGTTATAGATCCTGTCTCCCAGCGTCTCCTGAAAAAAGTCCAGCACGTTGCCGGTTCCGATGATCCCCAGATCCAGATCGTACTCCTCTTTAAAAAAATACGCGATCTCGTCATAGATCTGCCGTTTCTCTTCTTCACTCTTAAATAGGTTCATATCCGCACTCCCCTGTCAACATCCCCGGCTTATATCCCGTCCAATGTTACGAACCGGGATGGTGCGCAGCGCTTGACATCATATCACTATCATCCCGCGAAACAGCCTCGTATCGTCCTGATGATCAGCTCCATGTCTTCCTGCGTATTCTTCACATCACTGGGCAGACATAATCCTCTTGCGAACACGGCCTCCCCCACGCTTGTCCCGTCCGCATAATGTGATACAAAGTCACAGTCTGCAAACACCGGCTGCAGATGCATGGGCTTCCAGATCGGCCTTGACTCTATGTTCTCCGCTTCCAGCGCATCCATGATCTTATCCGGTGTTACACTGCACCCCTCGGCGATCACCATGCCGGATAACCAGCAGTTGGCATCTCCCTCCGGATTCAGCGGATTCATCCTGATCTCCGGTATGTCTGCAAAAGCCTCCTGATACTGTCTGTAGATCTCTTTCTTCTTCGCTTTATGCTCCTCCAGATGCAGCAGCTGTCCTCTGCCGATCCCGGCAACAACATTGCTCATCCGGTAATTATATCCAATCTCCGAATGCTGATAGTGCCTGGCAGGATCCCTGGACTGCGTTGCATAGAATGTCACTCTTCTTGCTGCCGCCTCCTCGGCCGACACAAACATGCCGCCGCCGGATGTCGTGATGATCTTATTTCCGTTGAAAGAATAAATGCCATATTTACCGAATGTGCCCGTGTGCCGTCCCTTATAAGTACTGCCCAAAGATTCCGCCGCGTCCTCCACAAGGGGCACGTGGTGCTCCTCACAGATTGCCATGATCTCCTCCAGCTTAGCCGGTGTGCCATAGAGATGCACACAGATCACCGCCTTCGGATGCGGATATTTCTCGAATGCTCTCCTAAGCGCCTCCGGCGACATATTCCAGGTATCCGGTTCCGCATCGATAAACACCGGCTCACCGTTCTCATACACGATCGGATTGCAGGAAGCAGAGAACGTCAGATCTGGTACGAACACCTTGTCGCCCTGCTTGACGCTAAGCAGCTTAAGCGCCAGGTGGATAGCCGCCGTGCCCGAACTCAGCGCAGCCGCATGACCACAGCCCGTATACGCCGCCACTTCTTCCTCGAAAGCATTCACATTGGGCCCCAAAGGCGCCACCCAATTCGTATCAAACGCCTCCTGCACATACTTCTGTTCTTCTCCATGCATGGTCGGTGATGATAAATAGATCCGTTTTCTGTCCATAACTACTCCTACTCCTTTCGCAGATATTCTTTCCACCACAAGGCGCGTCACGCCTCATTCTCTTCTTCCGGATTGTGATAAGTCGGCACGATCTTCTTGAGCAGCGGCCGGATATTTGAACTCTCGATCTGGCATTCGTCCTTCAGCTCCTTTAACTGCATAAAGAACTCATGCTCGTCCAGTTCAATCGGCTTGCCGATGTGAATCATGCGGTTTGCCGTGTCCTTCATTCCTTCCTCTTCCATCAGCAGTTCTTCGTACAACTTCTCTCCGGGACGAAGTCCTGTAAACTCGATCTTGATGTCCTCTCCCACACGGAAGCCTGACAGCTTGATCAGGTTCTCCGCAAGCGTCAATATCTTAACGGGTTCTCCCATATCCAGCACGAAGATCTCTCCGCCTCTGGCATAGGCGCCGGCCTGCAATACCAGAGAGACCGCCTCCGGAATCGTCATAAAATACCGGATGATATCGGGATGCGTCACAGTGACCGGGCCTCCTGCCGCAATCTGTCTGCGGAACAGCGGAATCACACTGCCGTTGCTGCCCAACACATTACCGAAGCGTACCGCCACAAACTCCGTATTATAATGCTTATCAAAGGTCTGAATGATCATCTCGCAGATCCGCTTACTTGCCCCCATGATATTCGTAGGGTTCACCGCCTTATCCGTAGAGATCATAACAAAACGCTGCACACCGCTCATAGCTGCGGCCTGCGCCGTCTTGAACGTGCCGAATACATTGTTCTTCACCGCCTCGGTCGGACTGTCCTCCATCAGCGGCACATGCTTGTGCGCCGCCGCGTGATACACGATATTCGGCCGATAAATAGAGAAGATATAATTCATACGGTTGGTATTGCGCACCGATGCGATCAATACCACCAGATCAAGCTCCGGATATTTCTCTTTCAGTTCCTGCTGAATATCATAGACCGAATTCTCATAAATATCCACGATCACCAGCTGTTTCGCCTTATGTGCGGCAATCTGCCTGCAAAGCTCGCTGCCGATAGAGCCGCCGCCGCCTGTGACAAGGACGACTTTGCCCTGCACATAGCCGAGGATCGAGTCCATATCGACACTGATCGGGTCTCTTCCCAGCAGATCCTCCACTTCCACGTCCCGCAGCTTACTGACGCTGACTTCACCGTTCACCAGCTGATACATGCCCGGCAGAGACCGCAGTTTGCAGTTCGTGTCTTTACAGATCTCCAGGATCTCTCTGATATCTGCCCGCGGAGCCGAAGGCATCGCTACAATGATCTCATCCACTTCATAGATGTCTGCACACTCTACGATCTTATCCCGGCCGCCGACAACTTTGATGCCCTGAATATATCTGCCCCATTTCCCCTTGTCATCATCGATGATACATTTAATGACCATCGTTGAGAAATTGCTGTTCACGATCTCCTTGATGATCAGATTAGCCGCTTCCCCGGCGCCGATCACCATGACGGAGATCAGATTTTTCTTGTTCTGCTGTTTATGTTTCAGTCCACGGAAAAACCGATAGGAAAAACGGCTGGCAAAGATACAGACCACCAGAGAAGCCAGATAAGCCACATAGTAGCTCCTGGGGACTGCCTGCGTCGTGATCTTAAAAAACTGCATGCCGATACCGTTGAGCAGTGTCGAAATGACACATGCCACTACAATATTCTGCAGTTCCGTCTCTCCCGCAAAAGCCCACAGACTGCTGTATAGATGCATGATATAGAAAATCACCAGCGTGACAGGAATATTGATTGGCAGAAACAGCTCGATCGGACGCATAAAATGATCCGGAATAGAATCCAGATGAAAATCATAGCGCCACAGGATCGCCATATAGCTGGCGATCCAGATGCTGATAATGTCATAGATGATCAGACAGGTTCTTCTGTAAAATAGTTTCGCATTGAACGGTTTTCTCTTCTTCTCCATATTCCTTCCCTATACCGCCTTCCGGTTATCTACCAATAACGGCGAAAGCAACAGCATAAGGCAGCATGCGATCGGACAGCATGGATGGAAGATCCACTCCGTCAATCCGGCCACTGCAAAAAGGACTAAAACAGCCAACGGCAGCGCCGCACACACTCTGTCCTCCTTATGCCTGTGAAAATAAACGGCCGCCTGGATCAGCGTACCGATACCCAACAAAATAAACACCGCACCCACATAGATGCCATGATCATAGGCAACCTGAAGATAGATATTATGCGCGTGGACATTGTAATGTCCGTTCGGCTCCATAATCCCCATATCCTCATGACCCACTTTATTCAAATTCGTATAATATAATCTGAAGATTTCCATTCTGCCGTTGGTATAGGATTCGGCAGAATCTTCTTCCTGCCCATCCGTTACCGCCGTATCCGCCGCAGAGGCGATCAGAATCTTGGCACGATCCTCAAACAGCTCATTCTGCAGCCTTTTTTCTCCATCTTCCCACGCGATATTGCCGGCTCTCACACACTTCTCATCCGGTAATCCCAGCACCTTCATCTGGAAGACCTGCACAAACCGCTGGATCGTAATATAATAGTTAGAATCCATGACCCTGCCGTGCACGATCTCCTCCGGAATATCCTCGATCTCATGCAATTCCGGTCGGGCATTGACAGACGGCACGATCCTCTGCGCCGTAAACACTACCGGGAAGCAGAGCAGGACGGCGAACATCATCATAACGACCGCTCGCAGCATTCCCTGCAGTCTGCGCTTCATCGGAACCTTCCGTCCGCGCTGCGCTGTCTGATCCACAGGCCGGGCCGGATTCTGCCCCGTGAAAGCTTCCGCCGTCATAGACAGACACATCACGGGAATGATCACCATCGCCGTCACAGCGATCGCCAGATACCCCGTTCTGGACAGTGTAAATAGAAGATATACCGCCGAAACGCCCAACACGATCAGTTCTTTATATACCGCGGCAAGATGCGGTTTCCTTCTGTAGACATCCAGAAACTTCACCAGCGCAGCACAGACCACCAGCGCCAGATATACCGCCGAGATCGTCACCGTGTGGAAGATAAAAGGATACCTGTAGTACTGGTAGAACATGTAGGGCCGGTGGAGCAGACAATACAACACCATAGCCCCGAAATGAAACAGGATGCCATTACAGATATTGCGCAAAAGCACTGCTTTCTTCTCCCAGGCCGCCATATTTAAATAGAAAAGCGTAAAAGCACAGACCAGATAGATCGGCCAGCCTCTGGTATTGCGATACAAAATGATCAAAGTGAAAAATCCGCCCACCAGAATACCGTACCAGACAGAAATCCTCCGGATCCGCCCCTGCACCGCAAAGCGTATGGTGCCGATCAGGATAAGCCCTGCCAGAATTCCCACCCAGACGGTAAGCCTGATCACCGGAACGTCAAGTTCCTCCGGCTCCTGAAGCGCCGCCACCGCTTTCTGATAATACTGAAAGCCCAAGATTCCTGCGGCCACACAATAAACCAGATTGATCCAGTTAAAGATGTCCTTCGCCTTATAAGTGACCAGCACAGCCAGCGCCAGATAGATCAGCATCTGCCGGTATGCCACGGTATGATGCAGCTCAAACAGACCATTCATATAATTGCAGCATGCCCAGATCGCCCCTGCAAAAAAGGCGGCCTGCAGATAGTTCTGCCAGTTATCCCGCACAAGACGCGCCAAAGTCCGATCTGAAGCAAAGCCTGTCCGCTCATGGTTCACCGCATAGAGCGCCAGCGCCACTGCGACCAGAATACTGCCCTCATAGAAAAGAATAGATACCGTATCCGTCGTAAACAGCTTCATGGGCCACACGGCTATAATAGCTATTGCACCGGCGATCACGATCAACGGATCGAGCACCGTCTTAACCGTCTTCTCCACCGTGACCAGTCTGTTTCTCTGCGGATACTTCTTGTAATATACGCCCGTAAGATACGTGACACCGATTCCAAACAGCACAAGCAGGACGTCACATATCAATGTTCTGCCCTTGCGGAGCGGCATCTCATACTCGTAGGACGCGACCACGCAGTGTTCCTCGTCCTCCACGTTCTCATAGTAGAGCGTACCGTTATATAGATTCCCGGAGGCCGCCGTATCCTCAAAGGCCACACGGAATGGGGACTCCATTCCCTGGAGCAGGTAATAGTAGGGTTTACCAACCTCCGTATCGATATTGATCTGTACCGTGCAGTCTCCCGGTATGGATCTCATATCCTCCGTACTTATCACCTGTTGCATGATCATCTGCATGGAGGCGTCGTACAATACGAAATTAAATTCCCCGCCGATCGTTCCTTCCGCAAAATAAATATCGATATTCTTAAGCCTGTCATACTGTGCCACGAACATCTGCTGTACCGCATGTCCGTCTACGATCTCACCGGACTTTGCCACGATCTGTCTGCTGCTGTCCGAGACCACTGTCTCGTTCACCAGACGAAGGGGCCAAAGTGTAAGCACCGCACACAACACGATCACCCACACGGTTCCACAGATGGCTTGTCTCTTATTGATTATTCTGTTCATTGGTTATTCCTGACATGTAACCGCAAGATCCCCTGCGATCACTTTCATTCTAAAGTTGACCGTTACTGTTTCCAATCAATATCCGTTAGTTAAGCCGATACACGGCGTCTGCTATTTTAACCTGTATACCTGAAATGATCCACCTTGACAGCAGTTTTGAAAACGCCCATTTTGACACAAAACGTGCCGTACCGCGGAAATTTCACTGCTTAGTATATCACGATTGTATCTATTTTACAACTAATGGTAAAACATAAAATCCTACAACTCCTCCAACAGCATCGCCACAAACAATGGCATTCCAAACCAGAATATCAGCACATACCGGGGCAGATAGGTAGGCCCCAGGATCACGGTCAGCCAAACGATCAATATCATCAGGTACGGCACTACGATATGGTATTTCCTCCGGTACAGCATATAAGCAAACACAAAGGCGATTCCCCAGAAGATCCCGCCGGGCGAATACAACATGGAGTAGATCGGCACTTTCTCCTGCGATATTTCCAGCGACAGCTTCCTGTATGCCCGGTCCAGCCAGGGGATCTTACTGTCCCGGAATCCGGGTTCTTCCACTTCATATCCAAAGTAAGAACTGTCTTCATACGTAAATGTAAATACCGTATTGCCGGAATAGACATCGATCACCGTATCCGGGTACCAGAATCCATAAGAATTCATAAGCCATGCATTGATATAAGATAACGGTTTGCGCAGACCGATCTTCAGCCAGAGCATCACATACCGTGATCTGTCCGCGTCATAGACATTATTCTGAAAATGTACCTTCACCGGATCTGACAGCTTCGGATTGTATAACACCAACGCTTCTTCCGGAAGCACCTCATGCAGTGCGGCAACATCGTCCGGCTCAAAAACCTCCGGGTTGAATTTGTAGGTTCTGGCCAGCTGCTGGATCGGAACCGTCAGTATTTCCTGGTTTTCCTCGTTTCGCGCATGCAACGCCACGATGAGCACACTATTGATCAGGAAATAAGATCCGAAAATGATCGCCAGGAGCATTCCCATTTTCCGCAGACAAGGCTTCTTCCCTGCCTTCTTCAAGCCACCTTTACCGGAACAGATCTTCCCTCCGTAAAATATCTTATTCACATAGAGCAGCAGCACCGGCACCATCACCGCAAACGCATAGACCCCGTTCTTGCGGAACAGCATCATAGCCAGCGCGCTCAGGACAAGAAATAGCATCTTCCTGCGGGATGCAAAAAAGGCCGCTCCGTCACTGCCCAACTCGATCAAAGACAGAAGCAGCATCAACAGTGCTGCCGTAAAAATCGTATCCTTCGCCGAACAGAGTGTGAACATCACGATCACGGGAAACAGGGCAAAATAGAGTAAAGATATGATTCTCACGCCTTTGGCCACTTTTCTTTGCCGCATGAATAGCAATAGATACGTAAAGCAGCCTGACACGATCGTCATCTGCACTATCATATAGCAGGCGATGCCAAGGTTGTAGGAATCCGTGATCTTATGCACGGCGCAGACGATGCCGCCCAGCATCAACACATGTACCAGCGGATGATGGGTCGTAAAGTTTCGGGATGCCACCTGCAGCCACTCTTCCTGCGCGTCATAGACGAAGAATCCAGGATACACCGCGAGCAGTACCGGCAGCCAACAAAGAAACATAAAACAGAATGTCAGCACATCCACGTATTTGACCGCCCCTGACGGCGTCACCGGAAGTTTGATATGTGCCGCCAGACTATTCTTGCGGGCTTCGATGTTACCGAGAAAATTCCAGAATTTCCGTACCAGGATCGTAAACAGACAAGTCAATACCGGCAGGGATACCCACAGATGCCAATCCTTGAAGTTCACATTGCCCACCGCTTCCAGTTGAACCCCGAACAGCATTGCCGTGGTAAACAGGAAGGACAGGCTGCCGGCGATCCACCATCCTCTCATATCATGCCAGTCGATGGTGTGCAGGGACCAGCTTACCGCGTAAATACATAAAAGCCATACAAAGACAGAGAAAATACTGTTGGTAAACCCCAGCGTATTCTCCTGAAGATTGAGGACCTGCGGAAAGCACAGAATCCCTGCCGTAGCGATCACGATGGCGATCGTATTTATTTTTAACTTGATCTTAAATTCTTTCTCATTCATACTGTTCTGCCGCTCTCATTCTCCGAAACATTGATGCACTCCCTGATCACGTACTGCGGCGAATTATTGAGGGAAATATAGATCCTCCCGATATACTCTCCGATCAATCCCAGCATCAGCATGATCATACCGCCGATAAAGACGAGCGCCGCCATCATGGCGCTGAATCCGATCGGCACATTCGGATTGACGAATTTCTTGACCACCGTATAGATACCGTACAGAAAGCCGCCGCAGGCTGTCAGGCATCCCATGGCCGTAGCAATGCGCAGGGGTTTAATGCTGAAAGCCGTAAAGCCGTTGAACCACAGGCCAAGCAGCTTGCCCATCGTATAACCGGACACACCCACCTCACGCTCCCTGTGGGCAACCTCAACGTTGGTGATATTCTTCGTGGTACGCAGGACCAGACCGATCACATAGGGATAGGGATTCTTGTAACGCAGTATCTCGTCTATCACAAACCGACTGGCCGCAAAATAACTGGACAGATACAGTTCCCTGGGCTTGCCCAGCATGACCCTGGTCATCAGCTCATTTACCTTACTGCCGAAATTGCGGAAGCCGGAATGCTGCTTATGCGCATACTTTGCATACACCACATCATACCCTTCCTCTATCCCGGCCAACAGCTTGCCAACCTCGTCCGCCGGTGTCTGTCCGTCGTCATCCAGACATACTACCACTTCTCCATGAGTATAGCCGAAGCCAGCCATCAGCGCGGCATGCTGTCCGAAGTTTCTGGCCAGATTAACGCCGCAGATATCTTTCCGCTGCGCACAGAGTCCGCGGATGGCCTCAAAAGTATCATCCGGCGAACAGTCATTGACCAGTATGATCTCATACATATACGCAGACAGCTTCCCCATCGCTGCGTCAAGCTCCGCCACCACTTTGCCGATCGTCTCCGCCGAGCGATAACAGGGTATTACAAAACTGATTAGTTTGCTCATTCGCTTTCCTTTCTGAAATCCGTCGTTCCTTCGGGATACGCTTCCCCGGCTTCCATACTGCAGCGTGCGTGCCACATCACTGCATCCGTCTCCATAAACCTGACCTCCCGTTCCCCTTGATCTGTCATCACAGATTCACGCCTGTCAGTCAGATGGAATCCCGCATGTTCGTAACTCCTCCCGGCGCCGATATTGTCCGCCAGGAACCGCAGGAACACCTTATGGAGCTTCAACCGTGTGAAAGCATAGTCAAGCGCCAGTCTGGCTGCCTCCGTGCCGTAACCACATCCCATCGCATCTTCTTCCCCGATGAAGATACCATACTCCGCCACACCTTTCTCTCTGTCGATATCGCGGAAATACACGCTGCCGATCTCCCTGCCGTCAGACAGGCAGATGATAAACTGTACCACCTTACCCGGTTCTACCTGATCCCTGATCCAGGCCAGATGCCCCTTAGCCGTAAACGACTCCTGATATATGAAATTTCTTCTCACAAAATCCTTGTTGCGCCATGTGACGATCTTCTCCGTATCCTCCGCCGTCATCATACGCAGCCGAACCATGGGCCTCTGCATCATCGGCAGTACACCTCCCTAGTCAGTCTTTATTCTATAGGACGCATACCCCGTTCCGATCGTATCCGTCCTTTCCACCACGACCCTGACGCCCTGCTCCGCATAAAAATCCACGATCCAGGCAACGCCCCTCTCCTGCGCTTCCTGATCGGACAAGATCAAATATACGTTCTCCTGTCCCAGCAGCGCTTCATGCACGGAGCCGATACCGTACCTTCCTATCTTATCATAATAAAGCGGACTGCCACACATCCAGCCGCCCATTATATCATAATTGGCATAGCCGCCACCCGCTACGTCAAAGATACGTCTGGAAAAACCTACCGTAGAATAGACATCCTCAAAATAGAAATTTTCATCATGTTCTCTGCAATACCGGTCTATCGCGTACCAGTTCTCATTGACTTGCGCACGCCGTTCCTGCTCCGCACGCAGCACCGGTATACCCTTCATCATACCATTCCCTGTGATCAAAACAAATGCCACTGCCATGATCCACGCGATGCCACGGGACAGCCTGACCGGTACCCGTGCCGCAGGCCTCCTGTTATCATAAGCACTCAGATCATGCAATATCCCTGCATCTCCTTTGCCGTTTATACCTCTATACAGCATCCGGATCGTCATGGCTGCCAGCAGCGCAAATTCCACCAGATAAAGAGAATGCGTGATCCGTTCCGGATCCCTCTCACGCAGCATGATAAACATCCAGATCAGGCTGCGGCCACATAGCAACAGTATGGTCTGCCATAGAAAAGCATATCTGCGGATCCCCACACCGCACACTCCTGCCGCAAACACCGCCGCATACATTAAGAGCAGCAGGGTGCTATAAGGGGCATCTCCCCCGCGCAAGATACGGTAATAATAGCGGTAGACCTGCTCACGCACGATCCTGCCCCAATCCTTAGCCCCACGCAGTGTATCCATGGCATAATCTGCCAGCGTCGTAAGAAATGCCGAATCAATGGTATCATCCAGGCCGTAATCATAATTGCGTAGCAGACTCTGCTGCGCTGCCGTCACGCCAAGGCCCTCCAGTGCCTCTTGATAACGATCCTCCCCGACCAGTTCCGGATAGAAATCATAGACCGTCGTTCTGGCCTCAAAAAGCCGCAGGAAATCCTTCCACGCATCGCTGCCATAAGCTGCATAGTCAAGGCCCCTGGATACCAGCATTCCCGCCAGCATGATCCCCAATACACCGCCGTATCTGACTAGATTTCCCTTCGTAAAGATCGTCTTCTCCTCCGTCAGGCGATACAACCCTGCCAGACAGATAAACGGAAAAGTCAAAAGCAGCATTTCCGAACGCAGCTGATAGGCGATGACTACCAACACCATCGAAGGAATATTGCCGCAAAGAAAACCTGCAGTGTCTTCTTCGTCCGGCATTGTCAGGAATAAGAAAATGGCCGTCGCAGACAGCATGGCGCTGGTGATCGTATACTGTATATTCATCAGATGGGGCAGACAAACACCCCATGCCAAAACCGACAGTGCCGCCAGCCGCACGAGCTTCCTCCCCATGCCCACACGCGAAGCTGTGTAAAGAGCTGCCGGCCTTTGACCGTCTCCCGCTTTCCGCTGCCCTTCTCCCAGGCTGCACAGACGCACACCGATCAGATAGAAGCAGCCAAACTGGCACAGACACAGAAAGAGTCCATACCAGGGAACTACATGGCACAGCCTGTAGCACAGCGCGATCAGAGCCCCCAACGGATAGAGCGTCTGCATGTTATGCCCGTCGGGACTTCCGCTGTAAGCCCCTGACATGATATCCAACATCATGGTATCGTCGTTCAGATCATAATAGAAATCAAAGAAAATGCCCATGACGATCACATTTGCGAGCACAACAAGCAGCGTCAATATGCAGTTCTCCCATTTCCACCATTCTATCTTCTGCCGCACTGTCTACCGCTCCTATTCCTTCTCATGATTGCCGCTCACGTCCCACTCCGCCACTGTCGCATTCCACCCGGCGTCGGAAACCGGCCGCTACACATAAAATGCTTTCACCTGCTCCGCAATATACTCCACCTCATCTGCCGTCAGCTTATAGTACATCGGCAGACGCAGCAGCCTGTCGCTTTCTCTCGTGGTGTACCTGTCTTCCCCATGGAATCTGCCGTATTTGATCCCGGCCGGCGCAGAATGCAGCGGCACATAATGGAACACCGCCATGATCCCTTTCTCCTTCAGGAAATCGATCAGTCTGGTGCGCTCTTCCATATCCTTCGTCTTGATATAGAACATATGCGCGTTATGGCTGCAGTGCGCAGGAATATGCGGCAGCTCGATCCTGCCGTATTCCGCCAATGGCAAAAGCAGCTCCCGGTACTGATCCCATCTGTCCATTCTCGCCTGTGTGATCTCCTCCGCCAGCTCCAGCTGCGCATACAGATAGGCGGCGTTCAGGTCACTGGGCAGATACGAAGAACCATAGTCCTGCCAGCGATACTTATCCACCTGCCCTCTGTAGTACTTACTTCTGTCTGTTCCCTTTTCCCGGAAGATCTCCGCGGTCTCGATATACTTTTCATCCCGAATGAGCAGAGCGCCGCCCTCACCCATGCTGAAATTCTTCGTCTCATGAAAACTGAAGCAGCCAAACTCCCCGAAGGTGCCAAGGGGTTTCCCCTTATAGGACGCCATTATCCCCTGCGCGGCATCCTCCACCACGATCAGATCGTGCCGCCTGGCAATATCCATGATCACATCCATCTCACAGCCTACCCCGGCATAATGTACCGGTGCAATCGCCCTGGTCCGTTCCGTAATGGCCTCCTCGATCAGAGTCTCATCAATATTCATGGTATCCGGCCTGATATCCACGAAGACCACCTTCGCCCCGCGCAGCACGAAGGCATCCGCCGTGGACACAAAGGTATAGGACGGCAGGATCACTTCGTCCCCCTCTTTGATATCTGCCAGCAGCGCCGCCAGCTCCGTCGCATGGGTGCAGGACGTGGTCAGCAGACATTTCGCCGTACCGCTCTGTGCTTCGATCCACTCACTGCACTTTTTTGTAAAAGGCCCGTCCCCACAGATCTTCTGGTTCTCGATAGCCTCCCTCATATATTCTACTTCCCTGCCCGTAAAAGGCGGTACATTAAAATTGATCATCTATGGTTTCCTCCTTACCCGATGCTTTTCTTCTCGCCGGACTCCGTTCCTCCGCCTTGCAGATACACTACATACCGTCCATTTCCAAAGGTTTCCTGATACTCATATTCACACAGATACTGCTTCAGAATCTGCAGCTTCTCATCCGCATCGAACTTCTCCTGCTCCACGCCAAACCAGTTCATTCCGTCCGCATCCTCGTTCAGATATGCCCCCACCGGAGCTGCCACGATCACTACCGGCGGCTCTTCCATCTGCTGCAGATCCCGCTCATACTCCGTCATAAGATAGGAATCCAGATCCGGCCAGAATGTAGAAAGCGCCGAGGGCATGTCCAGCAGATAGCCCAGTCCCGAAAGATCCTTATAGAAAAGCGCCGGCTTCCCCGTAAGCCCTGCTTCCTCCGTATACACCGTCAGTTCCTCCAGCCACACGGCATTATCTGCATTCGTATAGACGCCCGCCGCTTTCACCGGCGCTGCCACCACGGTATCCCGCTTCTCCCCCTCAACTCCGTCCTGGAAAGCAAAAAGAAAATGAAACCCCACACTCTGCACCAGCACAAAAGCAACCAGCATCGCAAACGGCACTTTCCACAGAGTTCCATCCGGCTGCTTCCTGCAGGCCAGATAACCGGCCCACAGCGCAAACGGCGCCGCCACAAACAGGTTATTGATAATAGGATACAGGTCGTTGTTGCTGCCAAGCGGCGTCACCAGGATCAGCACAAGCACCAGCACCGCCATTATTTTACAGGCGGCCGGCACTCCCTTCCTGCACAGACTAAGGACTGCCAGCAGGATCGCCGCGATCAGAAACAGAACCGCCGGATAGTACATACTGCTGTACCGATAATACTGGAAGGTAAATACACCCCGCCCCCAGTACAGACGGAGCAATACCAGAAATACAGCCGCATAAAAAATCCTGCACAGAACTGCCAGCAACGGAACCTTTGCAAAAAATCTACGCTGCACCGCAAACAGAATCCAGCCGCCTGCCATGCACAATCCCGCAAAGAGCAGCCAGAAAGATCCTGTGATATAATCCCCAAACATCCCCGTCAGCATCGATGTCGGCTTATAGTCTGTCGCTTTCTCCGTCATGGCAAACATGGTGCGCACCATGGACGGATACGCGCCTGCTCCGTATCGAAGACAGATCACTCCCAGGGGCACGCCGAATCCGGCCGCATACCCCAGCATACACCACAAGGTATCCCGCAGCGCCCGGCGCCATTTCTCCTGCCCACCATACAAGAATGCCCCGTACCACACCGCCACGATAAAGGCCGCCTGGACTACATTGGGCATCCGCACCGCTACATTGACGCCAAGACAGATCCCTGCCATAATATAGTACTGCCGCGCACTCTTTTCCCGGCTGCCGCCGCCAGACAGCGTTTCGTTCTCCTGATCCACAGCGTTACTCTTCAAGATCCCCTCATACAGCAGCAATACCCCTGCCGTCATCAACAGATAGGTCAGATAATTGTACAGGATCGTAGACGGGCACCAGCACAAGCCCAGCGCGATTCCCTCGCCGAGAAACACCAGCGGCGCAGGGATCCTCCTTTTCAATATTCGATATGCTGCAACTGCCGTCACCGACTGTATTAACGCTGTATAACAGTTGATTCCGATCAGTGTATCGCCGAAGGGCAGATGCATCAGCAAAAAACCTGTCACATTTGCCAGGAAAGTCGCCACCATCCAGGTGCCGTCCATGGATGCAAAATACTGAAAATTTGACAGGCTGTACGTTGCGTCCGAAACGTCAAGCCCCTGCCTGACTCCCACCAGTGGATAGAGGAGCAGCAACAGCGGAAATATTTTGTTTTCCATAATTTTACTATATTTATAATAAATCCTGTCTATACTGCCCATAGTCCTCTCCATATCCATAGCGTTCACACGCCGGCTGCCGGTTTCATTATGAACCCTACCTGCCTGCCGCCTTCCGCTCCCTGCCAAACACACTGCTGATCAGCGCAAAAAGCTTCGTAACTATTCAGCCATCGGCTTCATAGTTACTGAATCCGGCCTATTCCAGATTCGCCTTCGGCAAAGAGGCCGGATTCTTCTCAGCCTTTATGCATTCTCACGGCCTTTGCAGTAAATGCAAAGACCTTGGCTGAACTGTTACAAAGCTTCTGCCTGACAAGATCCACTGCCGTCCCCGCCACATAGACAAGCAGCACGCACAGAAGCATATGGGGCACAAAACGCCAGCTTCCCCGCACGGCATCCACCTTAAGCCACCGCATCCACTCATAGCGCACAAGAAGATGCTCGTGCAGCAGATAGACACCGAAGGTATACGGCGCCGCCCACCTGATCAGGGCTGCCCCGCGGCCTTCCGGAATCCGTATCCCCCGGAATACCATGAAGAGTCCGACCGCCCCCAACAGACAGAACAAGTGATTGTAAGTAGTCGGCATATCCATATAATAGAGAAACGGCATTGCAAAGTCAGACAATATACCCGACAGAGCCGTCAGTAAGAAAACGCCCACACACATGCCGCCATAGAGCAGCAGCGCATTCCTTTTTCTCTCCAATATCGAAATCCCGTAAAGCCTAAGATACGCTGCCACCAGGAACAGACATAAGAACCACCCGTAGTCATACCCGTATCGGTCCGTGGCAAATGTCACCGGCAGGATGGATTTCCACACCGAAAAATAACACAGCAGCAGCACTATGACCACCTGCAGTGCTTTCTTCTCCATCTTCTTTACACCCGCCGCCAGAAACGGAGCAAACAGATACATGACCAGATATGCCGTGGCAAACCAGTAATGCTCCGTCTCCACGGGAATCACATAATCCAGCCAGTCATAAACCGATAATGCTCCCGCCGGCACAACCCCGACACAAAGAAGGACCACAGGGATCAGGACCGAATAAAAAAGAATCTGCCCGGCCAGGGACACCACCCGCCCCGGTCTCCACGCAGACTCCACCAGAAAATACCCGCTGAGCAGCACGTAACAGTTAACCGCAACGATACAGAAAGCCTCGATCAGATGCGCGGCATAGTTTATCACAGTACGGTCCGTCGTGTAGGCCGTAAGCAGTTCCCCCTTATTCAGATAGTGGAGGACGATGATCATCAACATCGCCACGATCCTCAGCAATTCAAAATTTGCCTGCCGTTCTGATTTCATATACCGCTTCCTTATTCCGCAAAGAATTATTTCCTCTATTTCTTCTCCTTAAAGATCCAAAGCTTGCTCAGGAAATAGTTTGCCAGGATAACGATCACCTGACAGATCAATTTGGAGATATATTCGTTCAAGTCTGCAACATCCACCATGACAAACATCATAGCCAGCTCCAGAACCTCAGTAGCCACCCGCGCCCCGATAAAAGCGACAAACTCCCTGCCGAGAGACTGCACATCCTTGTTCTGGCTCTTAAACACAAAGGTGCGGTTGGTCCAGTAGGCAAACACCACCGTCAGCACCCAGGAAACAGCCGTTGCCAGCATATAGTGCATCTGCATCATGGATGCAAACACAAAATACAGCACATAATTCAGCACAAAAGCCAAAAATCCGAAGATCAGATAATTGATGCCTTCCTCATGCTTTCTATATTGCTCCCAGGCAAAATCCCATAGTTTCTTCATCGTTAATACCCTACCCTTCTTCTACTCTATAAATCCGCAGCGCTGCCCGCTCCGAAATGTCTGCCTGGCTTTTCAGCGCGCCCTCTGCGCCTTACCGTCTTCCACTCGATATACCATATCACATTTCTCGATCGTCTGCAGCCTGTGCGCGATAATGATCAGCGTCTTGCGCCCGTGCAGCCTGTTGATGGAATCCATGATCGCCGCCTCCGTCTCATTGTCCAGGGCGGATGTGGCCTCGTCTAACACCAGCACCTCCGGATCCTCAAAAAGCGCCCGTGCGATGCCGATCCTCTGTCTTTGTCCGCCGGATATGCGGATGCCCCGCTCTCCGATGCTCGTGTCAAGCCCCTCCGGCAGACCTTTAACAAACTCGTCCAGCTGCGCTTCCCGCAGCGCTTCCCATACTTTATCATCATCGATATCTTCATCCGCATACCCGAACGCCACATTCCTGCGTATCGTGGAATCTATCATGAAAATGGTCTGTGGGATATAGCCGATATTCTTCAGCCAGGAGGCATAATGCTCTCTCACTTCCACACCATCCGCCAGAATGCTGCCCGTCTCAAGCTGTAAAAGCCCCAGCAGGATATCCACGATAGTTGTCTTACCCGCACCGGAAGTCCCCACAATGCCGACTGATTTCCCCACCGGGATCATCATATCCGCGTGATCAAAGATCAGCGTCTGCGAATTGGGATACCTGTAAGTAATATCCTGCAGCACGATCTCCTTCCTGACATCCAGTTTCTCCACGTCGATCTTCTTCTGATAAGTTTCTGCATTATAGTCAACGTTCTCATCCCGGATCTCTTCCTGCAGGTTGTCGCTTACCCCCATGAAGAACGGTTCAAAATAAGAGATGGAAGTCAGATGATTGTTGATCCTGTTGGCACAGGGGATCAGCCGCATGGCCGCCACTGCCAGAACGCCCAGCTGCGGCACAATATCTGCCGCTGCGGTTCCCTGCAGCAGCTGTATCATCAGATATAAGATCATACCGGCAATGGCCAGTGTCTCGATCAACAGCCTCGGCGTGGCATTGTACAGGTTATAACGCTGCACGGCACTGACATATCCGGCGCCGCATTTAGAATACTCATTGATAAAATACCCCTCTTTCCGGGCGATCTTGATCTCCTTGATCCCCATCACCGACTGGTCGATCCACTTATACAGCCCGCTGTAGAATTCCTGGTTTTCCTCCCCGGCTTTGCGCATGATCGGCTTGAGGATACATTTGATCACCAGCAGCGCCACCACCAGCAGCGCCGTGACCGTGAGGCTCATCCATACATCCGCCACCAGGCTGGCCGCCGCCAGGCAGACAAAGACGATTCCCTCACTGATCAGCTGCAGCAGCGCCAGGATCAAGCCATACATATTGTTGACATCCGACGTGATGCTCCTCTGGATTACCGCCGTATCCGCATTAAGATAGTATTCATAAGGCCTTTGCATAAAGTTGATCATCATCCGCCTGGATGTGGCAAACTGGTTCGTATAGACGAACTTAAGCTGCACCTTCTGCTGGAAGAAAAGGAAGATGTTCTTGGTCACAAACACAAGTACCAGCCCGACCATCACGAGCATCGTCAGATCCCCACTGTTATCCACGCCAAAGATCCGGCAGATCACCTGCAGATAGTCATGTTTGGCTATGGCATCCTCTTCCAGCACCACATTCATGACCGGCATCACCATGGACACTCCCAGCGTCTCCAGCACGGCACCGATCAGCATCAAAAAGACAAGCAGCATCATCTTCCGCTTCTGCTGCCTGTCCAGCAAAACCATTAACTTCTCATAGATCTTAACCATACCGGCGCACTGTCCCTTCCTGAAAAAGTCAATACTGATAACAATTCTATCTATTTTACCACAAGTTGCCAGTAGAATGCAAACAACCTTTAGATCTGCTCATTCTGCCGGTGGAGTTTGGGTTCTTCATACTTGTCCATAAAATCTTCCCCGAGGAAAAGCACTTCATCCGCACACGTTATCCCGTTTGGTACCGTGAACACCGATACCACCCGCCGAAACCGCAGGCCCGGTATGAAATTCAATATTTCCATGGGAAACATGCCGCTCAATACGATATGCCCCGCAAATTCCTTCGCATAGTCCAGCACATCCCTCGGATGCGGCTTGATCAGGACCTGCCCCTGCCTGCCATCGACCTGACCATATTCCCCGATGATATCCGCAAAGATCTGTCTCCTCACTGTCAGATCGCAAAGCGGCTCCGACAGCACCAGGATCTTGTCCTTCGCCCCGCACGCAAGCTGTCCGAGCAGTTCCTCCAGATCTTCGATAAAAAGACGGATCAGAATATCCTTATCCTCTTCCGTCAGCCGTTCCACCAGCTTTACCCGCGGCGCCTCGATATACTTGTCACAAGGATAAGGCACAACACTCCTGTCGTTGATCTCCATGTCGAGACAATACCTGCTGTATCCGTTCTGGATAAAGATCAGGTTATGGGCCGCCATCCACGCTTTCAGCTCAAAATGCCCCCGGTTATCGTAGCGTGCCGTATCATAATACTGAATACAGTTCAGACCATCCTCCAGCGCATGATAAGGTATCTTCTCATAATTCAGATAATACCCGATTGGATCGGAATCGCAGAACACATAGACATCCCGGTACTGTCTGAAATCCACCGGCACATAGGGCTTTTCCAGTCTGCCCAGCATCTTCGTATACTTCATGCGGGAGAGCATATTTAAGAACAGATTCCCCCTGTCCGTGTGATACTTCTGCAGCTCCGGGAAGAAGGTATCCGCCTTTTCCTCGAACAGCACCGTCTCTTCAAAAAGAGGACAGCGCATCGCACGCTCTCTCAGATTGCCGAAATCATTCGACATCGTACTCAGTACCAGCGTCGCTCTACCCCGCTTTGCCGCCGGAAGCGCAAGCTCCTTCAGGCAGGCTACATATACATGGTAATAAGTGTGACACACATAAATTCTATCCTTCATGGTTCAATCGTTTGCCCTTTCCGCCGTGTCCATATGCAGCAGCCGCACATCAAAATGCCATTTCAGCCTGCACCGCATGTCCAGCGCGACACCGGCACAGATTTCAAATGGTTGTCAAGATGTCTGCATACTGCCTGTTCAATTCCCTTTCCAACCTGATAAATTCCGGAATGTAGCAGGACAGGATCCGTTCTACCAATTCCCCGGCCGCATTCCCATCATAAATATGTGCCATATCATTCCTGTCTTTCAGCATATCCAGCCAAAGCTCTCCATCAAAGAACGGATACACCGCATATGCCTCCTTGATAATTCCCCTTGGTGAACCGGTCGCGGCGGCGGTGCTTCCTTCATAAGCCAACAGCTCCTTCAATACCTTCCATCCCAGCTCGAACTGAATGGAAAATTTATCTATGATTCCGCTGATGATAAATGCATTATCCAATTGCTCCTTATCCGCCTGCTTAAGCACATTCAAATGAGAAACATAGTTATCATATTTTTTCATACAGCACTCTTCCTTCTGCTTCTATCGCTTCCTTCAGTTCCTTCTGCACGGCACTGTCCAGATTTACCACATCATATCTTAACGGTGTTGAAGTCTCCTCCTCCACATCCAATACAAACCGCGAAATATTCCCGCCGCATACGGCCAGATCGATATCACTGGCGCGGCGGTGATCTCCACGCGCCCTCGAACCGAATAAGATCACTTTATCAATATCATACTTGCGCGCCAACGCACATATTTCCTGAATGACGGTAAGTCCGATCCCGGTCTCCTGCATAACCCTCTCCCTCATAAAGCGCTCTTCCTTCTGTCTCTATCGCTTCCTTCAGTTCCTTCTGCACCGCATGTCCAGATTTACCGCATCATACACAGATGCCCTTTCGTTCCAATGCGGCCGCATATAATCATCCTGCTTATACTATAACACCCGTTTTAACCATTGCCAATCAAAATTCTGCATTGTACCACGCTTCAAAATGAGGTATGATTATAAAATGACCACCATTTACAATCACACACAGGAGACAGGAGACGATCAGACATGGACAACGCACCGGCAAGCTATCCTTTTTACAGGATCAAGGAAAAAGAACTGCTTTATGACATCAATCTTCTTCGGGATTCTCTTACACAAAACTGGGGCAATTTCGTTATGGGTTACTCTTTCAAGACCAACTCCCTGCCCTGGCTCCTTTCCTATCTCAGAAAGGAAGGCTTCTACGCGGAAGTAGTCTCCGCCGAGGAATATGACCTGGCGCACCGCCTTGGCTATCACGGCCGGCAGATCATTTACAACGGCCCGATCAAGGACAGGAAGATCTTCGAGACAGTCCTGATCGCCGGCGGCTATGTGAATCTGGATTCCTCTGACGAACTTACCTGGATGGAAGAACTGAGCCAGCTCTACCCGGCCCATGAATTTGGCGTGGGGCTTCGAGTGAACTGCGATATCGCCGCCCTCTGTCCGCAGGAAGAACTGGTGGAATCCGAAGGCGGCCGTTTCGGATACTGTTATGAGAACGGTGTGCTGGCAGATGCCATAGCCCGGCTGACACGTCTGCCGAATGTGCGGGTGGCCGGACTCCATCTCCACTCCTCCACCCAGTCCAGGACCGTACAGGTTTACGGCGCTCTCGCCGGTATGGCCGTACGGATCGCACAGGAATACAGTCTCTCCCTCTCTTATATCGATATGGGCGGCGGCTATTTCGGCGGCCGGGACGACAAACCGGATTACCGTGATTATTTCAAAGAGATCTGCAAAGTGCTCGGCACCCATTTTGACCGGGAGAAGACCACCCTGATCGCCGAACCCGGCGTTTCCCTGATCTCCCGCGCCACCACTTTTGAGACCCGGGTACTGGATATCAAGGATATCCGCGGCAGAAAATTTATCGTCACGGACGGCAGCCGCGTCAACTTAAACCCGCTCGTTACAAGACACGTATATCCCCATCATATCGAGTACTGCAGCGACAGCAGCATACGGGCGTGCGAGAAGTCCCAATGGGTCTGCGGCGCTACCTGCATGGAGTACGACAGGCTCTTTGAGATCGTGGACGGCGCTGCGCTTGCTGTCGGGGATAAGATCATCTATGACACCGCCGGCGGCTATACCATGTGCCTGAATCCGCTTTTTATCCATTATTTCCCGGCAGTGGTCATTGAGAAGGCGGATGGAAGTTTCTTTACCGCAAGGAAAGCCTGGGGGAACGACGAATATCTGCAGAAGAATTACCTGGAATAAATTCCCGCGGCATTCACTCTGAGGAAGCTGGATGCATAAGACCGTGCAAATCTCTGTAACAGGAAAGGAATTGTTATGAACAAATCATTCAAGATAGGATCACGAACCATCTCCGCCGACTCTCCTGCCTTTATCGTGGCGGAGATCTCAGCCAACCACAATCAGGATTACAACCGGGCGGTAGAGATCATCCATGCGGCCAAAGAAGCCGGTGCGGACGCGGTGAAGCTGCAGACCTATACGGCCGATTCCATCACCCTGGACTGCGACGACGAATGCTTCCAGATCAACGAAGGCACCATCTGGGACGGAACTACGCTCTATAAGCTCTATCAGGAAGCCTATACGCCCTGGGACTGGCAGCCTAAGCTGAAAGAAGAAGCAAACCGGCTGGGACTGGAGTGCTTCTCTTCTCCCTTCGACCTTACTTCCGTGGATTTTCTGGAGAAAATGGATGTACCCGCCTATAAGATCGCTTCCTACGAGATCAACGATATTCCCATGATCCGTAAGATCGCGCGCCTGCACAAGCCTATGATCTTCGCCACCGGCATCGCTTATCCGGAGGATATCGAGCGGGCGCTCAATGTCTGTAAACAGGAAGGAAATGAAGATGTAATCCTGTTAAAATGCGTTTCCTCCTATCCCACCCCCTACGAGGCGGTAAACTTAAACGTGATCCCCACACTGGCTAAGACCTACGATTGTCTGGCAGGCATCTCCGATCACACGCTGGGCACCATCGTCTCCGCGGGAGCTATCCCGCTGGGAGCCAAAATGATAGAGAAGCATCTTACCCTGCGCCGGGCGGACGGCGGCCCGGACGGCCCCTTCTCCATGGAGCCGGAAGAATTTCGCCAGATGGTCGAACAGATCCGCATTCTGGAGAAAGCGCTTGGAAGCAGCGAATATATTCTGACCGATGCCCAGAAGCTGGAGCATGAAGGTTCCCGTTCCCTTTTCGTGGTGGAAGATATTCCGGCAGGAGGGCTTCTTACTCCTGACAATATCCGTTCCATCCGCCCCGGCAACGGCCTGCATACCATGTATTATGAAGAAATCCTGGGAAAGAAGGCGAAGCATTTCCTGAAGAAAGGGACGCCCCTGGCGTGGGAACTGATCGACTGACATATAGTTAACGACATTAGAAATTTCGTTTTCGGCATTGCAGGAGCTGCCGTATATGGCTCCTGCAAGAGACGGAAACAGAAATTTGTTATGTCGTTTACTATAAATACCCGTACAGTTATTGCACATCACGCCAGCCGAAACAACGCTTTGACCCTGCGCACCTTATCCCGCAGTTCCCCTTCTTCTCCTTCCAGAATAAAATATCCTCTCCCCATGAGGGAATGGCCGTCCGACACCGGCAGCAGCTCCTCCCCGGCCCTGATATGGCATTCCCAGCCGATCAGTGAGGGTTCCGACTTCCGCACCTGGTCTTGCGTCGGCACATCCATGACCTCTCCCTGCAGATCGAAATAATGGATCATCGCCTGTCTGGTCACGGCCGGCGTGAAATTCCATGCCTGTCCCATCCTGTACTTGATATATTCTTCTGCCATATCAATTCCCGTACACAGCGGCGTAAAAAGATTGTGCAGATTATGCCCCGAAGGCCGCGCAGACATCTCGATCACAAAAGGACCCTGCGCACTGCGGATCAAGTCTGCATGGAGAAGACATTCCCCCAATCCAAGACAATCCACTACCTTCCTCATATACTCCCATGCCTGCTGCCAGAAAGGCTCTTCGGGCAGCACCGACACATACCCCACTGCCTGTCTGGCCGGCGGCGGCGTATTCTCCTTCTTCCGCAGCAGTACCATATGAAAAAGGCCGCCGATCACGGCGCCGTCCACACCATATTCTTCTCCGGCCATGCATTCCTCCAGTACATATTCCTCCTGCGTGCCCTTTAAAATACGCATCTGCGCTGTCAGCTGTTCTGCATTTTCCAGCATCTGTATTCCTCTGCTGCCGGAACCGAACCGCGGCTTCAGGATGGCCGGATACATAAGCAGCGTTCTGTCCTCTGCAAATTTCCCAGCCAGCATATCCGGATCAAAACCGTCCGCTCCGCCCACCGCAAAGCAATGGCTTCTTCTCAGATCCTGCTCCTGCAGCTTCTGGTGGAAACGGTATTTGTCCGTACACAAAACCGCCATCTGCCTGCTGATCCCCGGAAGTCCCAGCGCATCGTTAACTGCCCCGATGGTCGTAAGATATCTGCCGATCGGAACGGTCAGCACGAAATCTGCGCCCTCTTTCTGCACTGCTTCTATGACTGCCTTTTCGTCTGAGATATCCACCACCAGTCCCCTGTCGGCTGCCTGCAGTCCCTCGGCCTTCGGATTCCCATCCAGAGCCGTCACAGACAGGCCCATCTCATGAGCTTTTTCTATCGTATGAAACGCCTCACCGCTGGCACCGATGATCACTGCTTTCATAACTGTTGCCACAGGCTCTCTTTTCATGCTTGCCGGCACCTCCCTGTCATCTTCCGGTATTTTAATTCCGCAATCTCCCAGTCATCCTGATTATCGATATCCTGCACCTCAAGTTCACTCATGATCATCGGCACCATATGCGGCAGATCCGTCGTCTTATATTCCATAAAGGGCGCCGTCCTGCAGCAATAAAACTGTCCGCAGTCATGATAATACGGTTCCAGATCCTGGGAGCGCGTCCGTGCATGCTCCGGCCATTTCATCCGCAGCTCTCCTGCCTCATTTAAGATCATGCACCGCTGCGGCGGGAAAGAAAATGCCACCACCGGCATCACGGAATCCGCCTGCTCCAATAGTCCCATGGCCTTCTGCAGTTTCTGTGCCGTCACAAAGGGGGCCGTTGGATAGATACAGCAGAAGGTATCAAACTCCCTGCCCTGCTCACGGTACGCGAGCAATACCTCCATCAGCACATCATCCGTGCCTGCATAGTCTCCTGCGTTCGCGCTGCTGCGCATAAAAGGCACCTGCGCGCCGGCTGCCTGCGCGATCTTTGCAATCTCCGCATCATCCGTAGATACCATGACTTCTTCAAACAAGCCCGACTGCAATGCTGCCTCTATCGAATACTCAATGATCGGTTTCCCGCAGAATTCCTTGATGTTTTTGCGCGGTATCCGCTTGCTGCCTCCTCTGGCAGTAATTATCGCTATAGATGAACCCATACTGAGCCTCCTCGTAAATCTTATTGTAATCTTACTTTTCTATATTAATATACCACAATAATATACCACAACTTATATCTATAGTAAACGACATAACAAATTTCTGTCTCTTGCAGAAGCCATATACGATAGCCCCTGCAAAGACAAAAAGGAAATTCCGCTGCAAGGCGTCCGACGACCCATTATTACAAAACTGTAATATTATCTTCATCTTATTGAAAGGTTCATGTATTATTCTTTAAATTATCACGAACAGCATAGCAGGTATGCAGTTCTGATTCGTGACTGGAAGCAACTTTCACACCCGGAAGGAGATAATACACAAATGAGAAAACATGCCGAGCGATACTACAAGTTATTTCTTCTGCTGATCGCAGCAGGCCAGATTCTTTTCCTTGCCTATATGAATCTTGTCGAATCTCCGAAGATGATCGACTACGATGGCGCAAAGCTGTATATGCATGCTTTGGAAATGTGCCGGAACGGATCCTTCTTCCTTCCTGACTGGAAATATATCACAACCATGGAACTGGACTGCTCTCTGCTTCTGGCCGTACCCTTCTATGCGATCACGCATAACATCTTTCTCTCCTTCGGGCTTGGAAATCTTGTCATGGTCTGCAGTTTTGCCGGCATCATCTACGGCATTTTCCGCCATACTCCGTACCGAAGCCATGCACTTGCGGCCGTGATCCTCGTACTGACGCCTTACGCCTACGGTATGCTGGAATACTTTAACATGATGTTCTTCAACGGCGCCCAGTACACGATCAAAGTGATGCTGCCCCTGCTTTGTATCCTGCTGCTCACCGTTCCTGCAGGCAGAAGGAGAAGGATAGGAAATCTCCTGCTCCTTGCAGCCTATTTCCTGCTTCTCTTCCTCACATCCCTGTCCAGCGGTTTCTACGTGATGTTCTGCGGCATCCTTCCGCTGTTACTCTATACAGGGTTCGATTTCCTGTATCACCGGGAGATCCGGAAATACAACAGATATCATCTCGCTCTGGCCGTTCTCAGTCTGGCTGCCTTCCTGACAGGCTCCCTGGCCGGTAAAATGAGCGGTATCATTGCCAGAGGCAATATCCTCTTTCTGACCAAACCGGAGAACTGGCAGTTGAACTTCAATGCTGTCTTCCTGGGACTTTTTCAGGCACTGGACACTATCCCTACACAGGATATTGCCGCCGTCTCTGTTGACGGCGTGCTGTATCTGCTCAGAATGCTGCTCCTGTTCCTGCTTCTTATTGCCTGTGCCGGCCAGATGTGTGTGCTGTTGCGCCCGGAAGAGACAGTGAGCGCAAGACCTCTTCTTGCGCTCCTCCTTCCCTGGAACCTGATAATTCTGCTTTTCATTGACACCAGATACAGCCCTGGGAATCTGACCATGGAATACCGTTACTACCTGATCGCCCTCATTCCTCTCATGGTGCTTCTTCCCATGCAGATTGCACAATGGGCCAGATCCACCAACCGCCTGTTTCGCTCATGCCTCTTTGCCCTCACTGCCGCCTGCCTGCTTCTTCTCGCGTCCGGCAGCGACAGACGGATCCTGGAGAACCGTGAAAGCTCCCTCTATGCCAACGATATCTGTAATTACATAGACGGACTGGAGCAGGATGTGGAAAGCGTCTTCTTCATTCCTGACGAAAAGACTCCTGAAATCTGTCGTCTTCTGGATCCTACGCGCACTTACTGCGGATACAATGCCGGCGATGGGCTTGTGGTGTATGACTATTACCAGTCCTATCTGGACAGGAGCAGTCACGGCGACCGCAATCTGATCCTGGTGTATGAGTGGGAGACTCCCGACCTGTATCTCCCTGCCTACATCAGTTCTCAGTACGAAAAGATCGGAAAAATCAGATGGTATGATGTGTACTATGCCCCCGTCAATCTCTTTGATAATCTCTCCGGATTCTCCGCTTTCGGGGATTCTATGGATTTCTTCTTCTCCCCCGGCTATACGGCTAACTCCGCCAACAGTACTGTCAATAACGCCGGAGAACTGGAAGTGAACGGCAACGGGGAAGAAGCCGTTTGCAGCAGCGCGCTCTCACCGGTAACAGGAACCTATCATATCGCGTTATCCTACGAGAGTACAGCGGACAGCAGCCAGCAAACTTCCATCGGTGTTATGGAAGTATGGGATCAGGAGGAGGTCATCGCCTCCACAAAGCTAATGTCGGATCAGACTTCAGCTGTTATAAAGGATCTGTCCGTTAATGGCCGATCGCTCAGCATCCATGTCAGGATCTCCAACGGCATAGTATGCCGTTTACAATCTCTGCGGTTTACGAATCTTAGCCTATACCGAGGTAATCAGTTACAATAAAAGAATCTTGAGAGGGAACTTCAGAATGAGGGCCGACAGCATAACAGGCAACAGAGCAGAATGAAACGGAGGGCGAAAGAAATTTAATGCGAATTTTATTGTAAAGACAGACGTTTTTGTATTTTCATTATATCATCCTCACAAATTCAAAGTTTCGCTCTCCTTTTGTGTTAATGCCCGATAAGGAAGTGCCTCCTGAAACGAAATGTCAAGGATTTTTTAGTACCCCCTATCATTTCATTGCATGAAAAAAGCCACTGTAGATTATCGTCCACAATGGCTCTTAGGTCATTTGTATTTAATTCTCTTCACATAAACTCAGGTACAACCTGAAAGTTTCGTGTATTCGACAAATTGAGATTCGTTGTTCTCTATATAACAATTCTATTTTCTTTCTAATGTATACCAAACATCTATTTCATCTTTAGAAGGTGATTCCCACATGGACAATAATTTTCCTATAAGACCTTCATCCAGATAATAATCTGAACCACCTTCGCCATTTAATACCCTACAGTTTCGTTCTTCAATGTTTTTATTCCATGTTTGGTCATTAACATCAATGTAATGCCATTCACAATGAACATTCTGAGAGTGACAAAACTCGGTTAAGCTTCTTCTGTTTTCTAAGCTCCAAAAACCCCAATCTAAAATCACAGTACAACCTATATTTACCAATTCCACCGATTTCCTCTTAAAATAGTTCCAAATTCTTAACGCCATTTCGTCGTGTTTCTCACCCAAATCATTATCAAACAAATCCTTTGTTAATTCATCGCATGATAAAATAACTGCGTTCTCTTTTTCTTTTATTTGATTGGCGTAATAGGTTTTTCCGCAACATATTTTCCCACAGATTGCTATTATCTTTGCCATAAACATTTCTCCTTGTCTTATATAACTTCAAGTTTTTTGAGCCATTCTTCATATTGGAAGTTATTATATTCTTTTTAAATTATCAATTCTTTCCGGATTCTCAGAAGAAGCCCATTCCTTTAATTTATCACAAGGAAATTCCGGACATAATCCGCAGAACTGAACTTTATGTTCTCTTGCACATTTATGTGTTGGACAGCTATTGGATTGCGTCCATTCCATACAATGTCCATCTGACTCTATGCAACCTTGACAAATGCCAGCAGGCAATAATCGTTGCAAAATCTATATTATTTTCACTTTATATTCCTCATCAACTTAAAGTTTACCAATCTATGCCATATATTGTATATCGTCATATTCTCAAATTAAGTAATATTGCATAATTTATTGTTTATCATTTTGACATTTTTGTGCTTGTATTTGCTTTTTTGCACGAATATAGCGCCCACGTAATACATTCTTTTTAGCGCCCACAATCTTTTCTAATTCATATATTGTAAATGTTTCGGTATCTATATATTCTACCAACAATTCATCTGTCAGTTCCACATCCTCATAGTAATATACCTTTCGTTTCCGTTTTATGGTATCTTGTCCGCTCAATATCGAGACCTGTTGTTTATTACATAGCTGTCTGATTTGGGATTGTGCGCCATATTTATAGATTTTATCCCGTTGTTGCACAAATGCGGATGCTGTAGTAGATACGCCTGCATCATACAGTTCCTTTTTCAGACTTCCGCCCTGCATAGAAAACAGAAGATTGATTACAGTTTCCATTGTCAGCACCCGTTGCCGTGAAAAGTTAGGATTGTTTATGCGGTAGTTCTCTTTGTAGTCAGTAACTACATCTTGAATTGCGCTGTTGAGGCTGTCCTTCAGCACATTAGGAGTAGAATTTATTATTTTCATATCGTTATCCTCGTTTCGTTAGTAATCAGAAATGAGCACAAAAAAACAAGATAAGAAACCCCTTTAAAAAGGAGTAAACATATCCTGCGTGGTTAGTTTTACTATTCTCTCTAATCTCTCTAAATTGGTAAACTTTGTGCTTTCTCTACTAAAATTATAATAAATTCTACTAAAAATTCTCTCTGGTGCGTTTTTCTCTTTTCTTTTTTCTCTGTTGCGCCTAAACTAAACCCTGCTCATGTTTGTATTGTACACCATTTTTGCCTTAATAGGACAATTATTATACCTATATTCAATCTATTTCCGCTTTATATATTTCCACTGGAAAATCTTTCTCCGGAAGGTCCTCATAAACAAAATAAACGGCTCCCATTTCATCCGCCAAAAAAGTAACATTCTTATGCTGCAGTTCTTTTGGCATATTCAAAAGCGATTCCTCTGCTCCGCTATTTCTTATTATTGTATGAAAAATGTTATAAAAACTGTCTACAGAATAAAAAGAGTCTTCACCGTCTGCCAGCATCCGAAATCCATGACTTCTTACCCGATACCTTTCTTCTTCTCCCGTCTCTATATTATGCACGTAAATGACATACTGCCCGTCCTTTTCACCCTGACCGCTTTGAATCAGGAGATGCCCCGTGGTCACGAAACCATACCCCTTATTTTCCCAGGGAATTTCGATAACGCTCCTATCCGATTTCACAACCTGAAAAGAAAGACCTGTCTCTCTCTCCACCAGGTATGTAAAAAAATTCTTTCCGCCGGATATTCCATTGGATGTATATTCAGCATCTTGATTCCATTCTACTGCTTCCACCGTTTTCAGCATTCCATTCTCTACAGTAAAACATTCAAAACTGCTTTGTCCGCCTTCCGCTTCCTTTTCACAGATTCCCGCCACCTGGTTTCCAAAGTGTACCAGCCATGGGCTCCCCCAGCCTGCTTCCAGAGTGCTTGTTTCCTTTTTCAGGACCGTAAACTTCTCCGTGCCATTTTTCAGGTAACGCAGCTCCCATTTTTCACCCTTGCAGTCGTTCACATCAGCACAGCTCAAACAGATTCCTCCATCATCATCCAATACTGCCGAGAACAGATATTCTTGCTTCATATCAATTATTCGTTCTATTTCATGGGCATTCATATTCCATACAAGAATCTCGTCTGTCAATGCAAAAGCATAACTTTCGTTCCAATGCCAAACGTAACATAATATGCGGAAATTCTTGATATCACAGACCGTGACAAATTGATCGTCACGCAGTTCTACTTCAAAGGGAACCTTCTCTAATCGTACGGATCTGTTACCTTCTTCACTCTTTCGTAATTCAGTTGTTAATGCATTCTCTTCTAACGCTTTATCGCTTTCCAATATATTGTTATTATTCGCACGCATTTCTGATTGACCGCATGCAGCCAAAAGAAATATAAACATTACAATGCCTAAATATATTATTTTTCGCTTCATCTGTATACTCATCGTTTCTTTCTAACAATCTCTTTATTTCTATTTTATCAGCAGATTGAATCTGCAACCACTCCCTCGTCCCTATCTGCTATTCTGTTATCGCCTTACATACCCTTTTTAGCGTATGCTCATACCAATGCAGACCAATACAATTTTGCATTTTCAATCGGAAATATATTCCATTCGTTCACATACTGCAAAAACATCTTATTCTTGCTGTTCCCGGATGCCAACCGATTCAATATACCCTGAATCTTCCCCATCACATCCTTAACGGGCTGATTTCCTTCCGAAAGATCCCGAAAACAAGCACGCCAGTCATTAACAGCACTGTTTATCTCCTCATCCTTTACCTTTACTTTTCCGTAAAGATGCTTCTTTCGCTCTGCCTCACTCGGTCCAATGACTCTGGCATTTTCTGTTCTGTCATAAATACGTGCCTGCAGTTCGCTCATAATCTCTTTGTTGGAACGATACCCTTCCAATGCCTTGCTGATCGTCGCAAACTGCGTGCCAATCCTGTCGAACGGATTCTGCATCTGCAAAGGATCATTTTCCTACTGGAAACGTAACTGTTGCGCGCGCTCTAATGCCTTTCTCTCAGCCAACCTTGCTGTGAATTCTTCAGACTCCGGTGACATTGTAAGCGTAACTCCCGTTAACTGTTCCCTCACTTCCCCTGCACTTTTCACATCTTCGGAAGAATTGTCCGGTGACATATACTCGGCACGGTTTTTCTTCTGTACTCTGTCCCAATAGACTCCACCCGTTCCTGCCGCAAGATAGTCAATTCCCATTTCCATAGCAAAATCCCCCTTTTCGGTTTTGAATCAGCACACTGTTCATTTTCACATTTTTATTTGATACGCCAAATGATAAAAATAATCTACGTCTTATGCTATACCATGGATTAACATAATATAAGACGCATATACGACTATTTTTTGTAGTCATATATGCATCTTATCATCCTCCATTTCTTCTGTCAACATGAATCGCAGCATAGCAGACAACTAAACGGCTCCTATCCCCACTCACCTGAAAACAGGTTGCATCTTAATATCAATGTGTGCATATATCAAAATTTGTCACATGCAATCTATTTCCAATTATCACATTACCGCACTTACTGCACCTTTTTGAAGAAAATGCAGTCATTGTACAGCTCCCATCCTTATTCTTATTATGTATGCTTACTGTACCGGAGACATAAGTATGGCTGCAGCTGCTATACATATTCTCATTTGCAATGTCATTTACCGGAAAAATATTCCCGTCTATATCCGTAAACTGCTCTTCATATCTGACTTGAATCTGCCTTACTACATACCCACGATCCTTTTTCAGTTCTTCCTCACTGGCATCATCCGGAACAAACTGAATGGAATCCCCATTCAACTCCATTTCGATTATTTCTTCCGATACCTCTTCTTTCTGTGTTATCGTATGGACTTTCGGATATGCCAGAACTGTTACTGAATTGATCATCGTCAATATTATTACAAGCAGCATGGCTGCCACGCTATTCCATTTCTTCGTCCGCATTGCGTTTTCCATCCTTTCCTCTATTCTTCTTGCTTCTTTTCCCAGTTCAAACCCCAATCCCCAGTGGGGGTTCTCTGATTTTCTTTTACCCTTTTTTACTTTTTCTGCTTCTATTACCACAAGGCGCAGATAATCTTTCTTCTCCTCCTCTGTCCTTCCCTGCAGAACTACTTCATCACAAGAGCATTCACATAACCGTTCAAAATCATGGTAAAGATACCACACCACCGGATTCCACCAGTGCAGGATCGTCGCCAGACGCAGCAGCATCTTCCAGAAAATATCCACTCTCCTGACATGGACCAGTTCATGCTGCAGTGCATACTCTTCCTGCTTTTTTCCGTCTTTCAGCGTGCATAGAATAACCGGTCGAAACAATCCGAATGTCATATCCTGTCCATCCGGCACATCCCGATATACCGTGACTCTCTGCTGTATATGGCAAAATCTGCCGCCTCTCCTGATCCCCCATGTTTCGGCAGATACCTTTGCCTCATCCATGCAATCTACAAGTCTCCTTCCACTCCTGTAATGAACAAGCAGCTCTGCCAGAAAAACAAACACGGCTCCCAGGATCCATATGGTGGCTGCCATATATTGTATTTTCATATAAGAGTTGATATACACATCCCCATTTGCGCGGATCATATAATAAGACCAATGGGGTGAAAAGTCAGACACATGCCGGGAGCCGATGCCTGTTACATACATCAGCATTCGGCTGTACCGTTCTCCGAGTTCAGGCAATGGTATAAGGTAATACAGAATCGCTGCTTTGGCAAGAAAATATGCTGATCTGGCACTGATCTTATGCTTCCGCCAGCCTCTTATCAATGCGCAGATGCCTGTCATGACTGTCCCTGACAAAGACATTACCATCAGATATCCCATCGTTTCTCCTTACTTGTTTTCCAGAATTTTGAGTAACACCTGCGCTTCCTCCTCATCAATCCCATTCTTCTCGGTAAAGGCAGCCACGAAATTACTCAACTTACCGCCATACATATGGTCAATCTCCTCTTTCATCCGCATCAGGTTGTACTCTTCCCTGCCATATACGGCTTTGACCATCCTTCTTTCCCTTACGACCAATCCCTTTTCTTCCAGGTTTACCAGGAAAGTATTGAGCGTCTGCCGCTTCCACTCCTTTCCGTCTTCCTCAAATAGCGTCAGCAGCTGAGACTGTCTGATGCTTTCCTTCTGATCCCAAAGCTTTTCCATCACTTCTCGTTCCGCATTGGTAATACTGAAAATGCTTTTCATTTGCACCTCTCCTTTTTCTAATTGACTATTATCATTAGTCGTTATAACTATATAATGCTGACGCAGTGCTGTCAATCATCATTCCTTTGAAAAATCCCAGATAAAAAATATTCAGTTTTTATTTCATTTTTGATCACTTTATTTCTTTATCTAGAACTTTATAATCATTTATGGTATGTTAACATCAGAACTAATGAATAGGTGGCTAATGAATGGGATGGAAACTCCAATGTAAAGCTCCTGACGGCCAATCTGTTACC